>JAVEEB010000494.1 GCA_030840665.1 Frankiaceae bacterium
TCCACGACGGGGAGCTGGTCCTCGTGGCCGAGTCGACGGCCTGGGCGACGCAGGTCCGATTGATGACCGCGGCGATCCTGGCGAAACTGGCCGTGGAGCTCGGCAGCGGCGTGGTGACTTCCCTGCGGGTGCTCGGGCCGAGCGGTCCGGATTGGCGGCACGGGGGCCGGCGGGTGCCCGGCCGGGGGCCGCGGGACACGTACGGCTGATTCACGCCGGCTGCCGTTGCAACACGATTGCAACCACGCGGTCGCAGGCTCGCCGACGTACCGGATGCGCCGGTGCGTTTGTGCGAGGAGTGGCAATGTCCATGAGAAGGGCCACGATCGTGGCCAGCACGTTGAGTTCATTTGTTCTCGTCGCCGTGTCGGCGACCGCAGGGGGCACGGCGTTCGGAATTGGGACGGACGCACACACCTGCCTCCCATCGATCGTGGCACTGCCGTTGCCGGCAGGCTTCACGAATGGGGACGTCCTGTCGGCCGCTGCCGACGAGGCCGTGGGCTACGTCGCCGACGACAGTCAGCATCAGCATGTAGCCGTGTGGCAGCGGTCACGTGGAGCCTGGTCCGTCACCGACCTCGGTGACTTCGGCATCACGGAGCCGTTCTCGGGGCTTTCCGCGACGGGTGTCAACGGCAGCGGCCTGGTCAGCATCGGCGTCAACACAAACGTCATGGGGGCTTGGGTTTTCACGCATGGAGCTGTGCATCGGCTCGCCGACTTCGCCGGGGGGCAGCAGGCGTTCGCGAGAGCGGTTTCGTCTGACGGCAAAATCGTCGGAGAAGCGCTCGATGCGAGCGGTAACGACTTCGCGGCACTGTGGCCGCAGTGGTGGTCCGCCCCTGTCGCGCTGTCTCCGGTCGCGGGGTACGACGGCTCGTTCGCCCAGGGTATCGACTCGCAGGGCGATGTGGTCGGTGGCAGCTTCTCGAACGGACCCAGTCCCACGGTCGCCACGCGCTGGACTCCGGCGGGGCGTCCCGTGGCCTTGCCCGGGCTGGGCGGCCCGGCCCAAGCCTTCGACGTGGCCACGCCTCATCGCGTCGTCGGAGTGGCGAACACCGAAGCCGGCCCGCGCGCCGTCGTCTGGGACAGCCACGATGGCGTTCGGGACCTCGGAGTGTTCGCCGGCCTGCAATTCTCACGAGCGATCGGGGTCGCTGAGGGCGGTGTAGTGGTGGGTTTCGAGGGGTCAAATCCCCCGCCGCCGGCCATCCCCTTGCGACGCGTGCTGCTCTGGCCGGGGACCGGTCCGGTGCGCAGCCTGCTCCCGCTGTCCCTGAACTGGTCGGACGGGGCGTACTCACATTCGGCGGACGACCACGGAAATGTGTTCGGCGCGAGCTCCGCCGGCGCCATGCCACGGCCCACCGAGTGGACGTGCGCTCTGGCACAGTCCTTCGTCCCGGGCGCAACTGGCGTCGGCTCCGAGCCGTCGACGTGGCCCTCGGTCGTCGGTCTGGACTCGGGTGGCTCAAGCCGACCGTAGCCCGGGAGAGGTAGCTGCCAATTGAGTCTGCACATGCCACGATGCAAGGTGTTTCCGGCCGGGAGGTCCCCGTGGAAGACATGCGATTCTGGGTGTTGGGGCCGCTGCGGGTGACGTCGACATCAGGCCTCGTGCCGGTAGGTGGACCGCGCCAGCGGGCGGTCCTGGCGCTGCTGCTGGTGAACCCGACGCACGGGCTCAGCACGACCGAGTTGGTGGAGGGCGTCTGGGGTGAGGCACCACCTCGGAGCGCGGAGAGAACGCTGCACGCTTATGTCGCCCGGCTTCGTTCGGTCCTGGAGCCCGACCGCGGCCCGGACGGCGAACTCAGGCTGCTGCTCCGCACCGCCACCGGCTATCGCATGCGGCTCACGGAGGATCAGCTCGACTCGCGCGTTTTTGAACGCTCCGTGTCCGTCGCCCGTCGCCAACTGGCGGCGGGCGACACCGACGCCGGCGCTCTGGCGCTACGTGCCGCTGTTCGCCGTTGGCAAGGGCCCGCCTTTGCCGACCTTCTCGACTTCCCCGCCGTCCAGGCGGCGGCGCAACGGCTTGAGCATCTTCGCGCGGACGCCGTCGCCGACGGCGTCGAGGCGGAAATGTCATTGGGGCGCCACGAAACGCTCGTCCCAGAGCTGCAGAACTTGGTCACCGCGCACCCCTTCGACGAGCGCCTGTGGGCGGCCCTCGCTCTGGCGCACTACCGATGCGGGCTGCAGGCTGACGCGCTGGGCACGATCCGCAACGCGCGTCAGGTGCTTGCCGACGAGCTCGGCATAGACCCGGGCCGCGAACTCAGAGAGCTTCAAGCGGCCATTCTCGCCGGGGATCCCCGCCTTGATCTACCGAACCGCGCAGGCGTGAGCGCTCCGGATCACCCTGGCCTCGAAGGTCGAGCCGCGGCGCTTGCGGTGCTACGGCGCGACTGGGCGCGCGTTGCATCAGGTCACGGCCGCACGGTCATCGTGACCGGCCCCCAGGGCAGTGGCCGGAGTCGCTTCCTGCAGGCCTGCGCCGCCGAGGTGCGAGCTTCCGGCGGTCAGGTCGTGAGGCTCGCGATGACCGACGCGGCTGAGCTGCCGACACCGGCGGCACTTGTACAACTGGTCGAGGCGGGCGACGGCGCAAGTCTGGTGGTCGTCGACGATCTCGACCGGGGCAACCGTGCCTGTTGGGTGGCAGTCGGGCGATTCGCTGAGGCGGCCGCCGACCTGCCCGTGCTGCTCGTCGTCGCCGTTCGAGAGGATCTCCTCGACCCGGAACTGGGCGCTTTACTGGCTCGGCTCGACCCCGGTGCTGAGCACGTCGTGCGGATGGAAGCCCTCGATCCGGCTGAGGTTGTGCGGATCGCTGAGGCCTACGTCGGCCGTCCGCTAGCCCTTGAGGCGGCCGCCGCGGTGGCCGCCAGTGCACTCGGGATCCCAGGCCGCGTCCACGCCGATGTCGAATCCTGGGCCCGGGACCGGCAGCTCGCTGCTGTTGCCCGAAGTGTCGAGCTGGTGTCAACGGATTGGCACGGAGCTCGCCGCGGCGAGACGGAGCTGAGCGAGGCCCTGCGCACCTTGGCAGGGGTCGACTCGGCGGCCAAGACCGCGCTGCTGCTCGCCGCCGGGCCGCCGGCCTGCCCCTTTCCCGCGCTCGCACCGTTCGACGCCGCCGATGCCGCTTTCTTCGCCGGTCGCGAGGAGCTCGTTGCGAGGGCGGTAGCCAAGCTCGCCGTCGCCGGGACGGTGACGCTGATAGGCCCGTCCGGGGCCGGGAAGTCCTCGGTTGCCCGAGCCGGCGTAGTCCCGGCGCTGACGAGCGGCGCCCTACCAGGGAGTGAGGGCTGGTCGGTGGAGGTCGTGACGC
This sequence comes from Frankiaceae bacterium, assembly GCA_030840665.1. GTDB lineage: Bacteria > Actinomycetota > Actinomycetes > JAVEEB01 > JAVEEB01 > JAVEEB01. The sequence continues at coordinate 3,344 of JAVEEB010000494.1, forward strand.
CCTCGAGGGCTCCGATCGACGCGGCCGCTCGTGTCGACGGGGGCCGGGTTGTCGTCGTTGACCAGCTGGAGGACACCCTGGACCTGACGGACAGCGCACGCGAGCGTTTCGTCGGGTGGCTCCGCGGCTCGGTGGAGCTGGGCGAACGTGTTGTCCTGGTCGTCCGGTCGGATCACTACACAGCACTGTCTGCGGTCGACGGCCTGGCCGATCTGATGGACACGGCGCTGCAACAGGTGCCGGCCATGACCGAGGCCCAGCTCGCGCGAGCCATCGAGATGCCGGTGACGCGAGCCGGCGGCGCCTGTGAACCGGGCCTCACGAAAGCCCTGGTCGAGGACCTTTCCGGGCAGTCGGGGGCACTGCCGCTGCTCTCCACGACCATGACCCGCCTGTGGGAGGCATCCGTCGGCGGTGTGTTGACGCTGGAGGGCTATGCCCGTTCGGGCGGCGTCCGGGAGGCGGTGGCCAGGCTCGCGGAGGAGGCCTACCAGTTTCTCGACGCCACCCAACAGTCCGTCGCCCGTGGACTGCTCATGCGGATGGCCGGCGTGGGTCAGGGCGGCACCGTGGTGCGAGCCTTCGTGGCGATCGCAGCGTTGACGCCTGACGCCCGGGCCGTGTTGGGACGCCTCGCCACCGCCCGACTGGTGGCGATCGATGGCGATGAAGCGAGCGTCGCGCACGCCGCCGTTTTCGAGCATTGGCCCCGATTGGCAGGCTGGCTCGTTGAGGACGCGGACGCCCGGGCGGCGCGGAACCAGCTGACGCGGGCGACCCAGATCTGGCTCGAAGGGGGTCGAGTCGCTGCCGATCTCTTGCGTGGCCCCCGGCTGGCGGCAGCCCTCGATCTGGTTGACCAGCCGGACTTATTGGAGCCCGACGCGCTGCTCCTCGTCGAACAAAGCGTGGCGGCCGGCGACCAGGAGAAACAGGATCTCGTCGAGCGAGCCGAACGCAGCCGGCGGACGAACAGGCGGTTACGCAGCCTGCTGACCCTGGCCGTGGTGCTCCTTCTCGCCGCTGGGAGCACCACCGTGTTGGCCACCCGGGCGCGTCGGGAGGCCCGCCGACAGGCCGTGGCAGCCACCGCGCGGAGCCTCGGCGCCCAGGCGTTGACGACGGGGCGCCTCGACCTGGCGATGCTGCTCGCGGCGCAGGCCGCGACCCTCGACCCGTCACCAGAAACGCGCGGCGACCTGTTGTCGGTCGTCTCCCGCGCCCCGACCGTCACCCACGTGCTGGGGGGCACCGGTCAACGCGTCCTGAGTCTTGCCGTCGGGGGTCCAGGGCCGAGAGTCGTCTCCCTCGACCGCATCGGTCAGGCGCGGGTGTACGACGCGGGGACGGGCAAACCGCTCGACGCGCCGGGCCTGGCCGGCCTTCCCGCCGGCGCTTCTTGGCAGTCGGGGGCGTTCTCTCCCGACGGCAAGCAGCTTGTGTTGGGCGCGACAGTTGCGGGCAAGCCCGCCACCGGGTTGCTGGTCTTTCTCGACTCGAGGACGCTGGCACGATCCCTGCCGCCGCTGACCTGGGCCGCGCCGGTCGCCGCGGTTACCGTCACCGCCTCAGGGGTGGTGGTGCTCACCGCTGACGGCGTGGTGCATCCCGTGCGCACGGACGGCGCGCCGACCGCCGCCGAGTTCCCCTCCGGGGTCCAACACCCTTCAGGACTTGAGGCTGATCGCTCGGGTCGGTGGCTTCTCACCGAGGGACCTACGAGCGTTTGGGATACGACCACGGGACGTTCCCTCCGGCTACCCTCCGGCTACCCGGGCGCGCTGAGCCCGGACGGCGAGCTGGAGGCCGTAGCCTCCGGAGACGGCGTGCAGGTCGTCGGCCGCGGGACTGGCCGGCTACTGCACCAACTCGGGGGCCAGGCAGCCCCGATCGAGGACCTGGCCTTCAGCCCCGGTGGCGACCAACTCGCCAGCGCATCCGACGACGGGAGCGTCCTCGTCTGGTCCATGAAGACGGGTGAACGTCTCGCGTCGCTGACCGGGCACTCGGGCCGGGTGAATGCTGTCGCGTTCAGCCCAGACGGACGAACCCTGGTCACAGGTGGCTTCGACGGACGAACGGTGACGTGGGCAATGGGCCCGCCGGTGGTGACCCCCGCCCGGACGGGCATCTCGGCCATCCCTCCCGACGTTCTCAGCCAGAGCTACCTCGCCCTGTCACCGGCAACCGACCGCATCCTCGTCGGCGAGCCGGACGGCACTGTCGTCCTCGCCACGGCCTCGACCGGCGCGCAGCTCGCGGCGGCCGCAGCCGTGCAGCCCGGCGGGATCTACGACGCCGAGTTGAGCAGGGACGGGCGGCTGGGGGCCACGGTCGGGGACGACCGCACCATCCGAGTGTGGGATCTCGTGCGCGCCACGCCGTACGACCACATGCCCGTCCTTCGCGTGCCAACGCCACCGTCGTCAGTGGCGCTGTCCCCTGATGACTCGACCCTGGCGTGGGGAGACGTCACCGGCGGCGTGACGCTCGTCTCGCTGGCCGATGGAAGCACGCTGTGGCACCGCCAGCTGGACAGGGCCGATCCATCAGCTGGCCTCCGCGGCGCCGTCACGATCCTTTCTTTCAGCCCCGACGGGCACACGCTGGGCGCCGCTGTGTCACACGTGGCAACGGAACTCATGTCTGTGACGGCCAACGGTGAACCTCGGGAATTGCATGCCGCGGACGACAACACGGACGCGTTCGCCTTCTCCCCAGACGGCTCGACCCTGATCACGACGGACACCGACGGCACGGCATGGAAGTGGACCGTCGCCACCGGGTCCCGTGCCGAGTTGGGGACCGCCTCGGCCAATGCGGCCAGCGCGGAAATGCTGGGCGCGTCCTACGACCCTGGTGGCGACACCGTTGCGACGTGGGCGCAGGACGGCTCCCTCCAGCTGTGGGACGCACAGACGGTCCGTCCCATCGGGCCCGCCATCCAGCGCCCCGGCAGCGGGCCCGTCGTGTCGGCCGCCTGGGAGGGAAACGAGCGCGTCGACACGCTGCATGCGGACGGCAGGGTGCGCACCTTGTCGGTATCCGCAACCGCCCTAGTGGCGACCGCCTGCGCTGTTGCTGGACGGACACTGTCGCGCGAGGAGTGGGCTTTCTACGCCCCGGCGATCCCGTATGCGCCGGACTGCCAAGCCGAGCGAGCATAGGGGGATACCTGTGGAGGGGGTCGGATTCGTCTGACGCGTCCACAGGTGGGTGCAATGCCCGCCTAAGCTGCTCCCAACCGGTAGACTCTCGGTTGTCAGCTCGATTTCGCGAGGCCCGTCGGGCCACGCGCAGATTAGCCCCGTTTGCTGAGCATGCTGTCCCGGCCTCGCCACTCCCACGGTGAAGGACGGGTGCTGCCGCGTGCAGCGAACCCCGGAAAGGACGCGCTACCTGTGACGTACGACGCCTCGTCGATCAAGGTTCTCGAAGGTCTGGAGGCCGTGCGCAAGCGCCCGGGCATGTACATCGGCTCGACGGGCGAGCGCGGGCTGCACCACCTCGTCCAAGAGGTTGTCGACAACTCCGTCGACGAGGCCCTCGCCGGTTACTGCGATGCGATCGACGTCACCCTGCTCGCGGACGGCGGCGTGCGGGTGCGCGACAACGGCCGCGGCATCCCGGTCACGATCGCCAAGGGCCAGAAGGTCTCCGCGCTCGAGCTGGTCATGACGACGCTTCACGCGGGCGGGAAGTTCGACAGCCAGTCGTACGCCGTCTCCGGTGGCCTCCACGGCGTCGGCATCTCTGTGGTCAACGCGCTCTCGACGCGCGTGGAGACGGAGATCCGGCGCGACGGTTACGTGTGGACCCAGACCTTCCTCGGCTCCGCCAAGCCCGTGGGTGCGCCGGCCGGCCCGCTGCAGAGGGGCTCCGCGACGCTCGAGCACGGCACGACCCAGACGTTCTGGGCCGACCCGGCGATCTTCGAGTCGACGCACTACACCTTCGAGACGCTCTCCCGCCGGTTGCAGGAGATGGCCTTCCTCAACGCGGGCCTGACGATCATCCTGCGCGACGAACGCGAAGAGACGCCCGTCGAAGTGACGTACATGTACAAGAACGGCATCTCCGACTTCGTGCGCCACCTCAACGCGACGAAGGACCCGATCCACGCCAGCGTCATCGAGTTCCGCGACAAGGGCGAGGGCCTCGAGATCGACATCGCGATGCAGTGGAACTCGACGTACAGCGAATCGGTCTACACGTTCGCCAACGTCATCAACACCCACGAGGGCGGCACTCACGAAGAGGGCTTCCGCGCCGCGCTGACCACGGTCGTCAACAAGTGGGCGCGCGACAAGGGGCACCTCAAGGAGAAGGACGACAACCTCACCGGTGACGACGTGCGCGAGGGCCTGGCGGCCATCGTCTCGGTGAAGCTCTCCGACCCGCAGTTCGAGGGTCAGACGAAGACCAAGCTCGGCAACACCGAGGTCAAGGGCGCCGTGCAGAAGGCGTGCAACGAGTGGCTGCGCGACTGGTTCGACCGCAACCCCGGTGAAGGCCGCGACATCATCAACAAGGCGACGCAGGCTGCGCGTGCACGGCTCGCGGCGCGGCAGGCCCGTGACCTCACGCGGCGCAAGGGCCTCCTCGACGTCGGCTCGCTCCCGGGCAAGCTGGCCGACTGCCGCAGCACCGACCCGGTCGCGAGCGAGGTCTACATCGTCGAGGGCGACAGTGCCGGCGGCTCCGCAAAATCCTGCCGTGACTCGATGTTCCAGGCGATCCTGCCCATCCGCGGCAAAATCATCAACGTCGAGAAGGCGCGCATCGACCGCGTGCTGAAGAACACCGAGGTGCAGGCGCTCATCACCGCGCTCGGCACCGGCATCCACGACGAGTTCGACCTGACCAAGCTGCGCTATCACAAGA
>JAVEEB010000335.1 GCA_030840665.1 Frankiaceae bacterium
GGCTGTAGCTGGATGCGCAGCGGCTCCGGCGCAGACCCGAGCCCCAGGGGAAGCGCCGCCGGGGATTCGGCGACGGAGATGTCATCACCCAACGCCAGAAACGCCGGCGGGTGTCCGCAGCTCACGATGTCGCACGTGCCGTCGCCGGCGATCTGCACGAGCAGCGCCGTCACGAAATCCTCGTCGCCGAAGTACGAGCAGAGCCGCTCGTCCATGTGCACCGCGATGGTCGCGACGTCGTCGAAGCGGGCGGCCGCCGATCGGAACTCGCCGAGCACGACGGTGGCCAGCCGGACCGCGCCCACGCCTTTGCCGCGCACATCGCCGACGATGAGCCGCAGGGTGCCGTCCCGCTCGGCCACCTCGTAAAGGTCTCCCCCAATGAGCGCCTCACGGGTCGCGCTGACGTAACGGGTCGCGAGCCGGATCGGACCGACACGGGGCGGCACGGGCGGCAGGATCGCGTGCTGCGTCACCTCGGCGACGCGCGACACCCGCAGCAGTTGACCGGATTGCGCGCTGAAGGCCTCGGCGTTCTCAACGGCAACGGCACAGCGGCGCGCGAGGTCCTCGATGAACGACACGTCACCCTCGTCGTAGTGCCGCCCCGACTCTGCGTACACGAGGGTGAGTGCTCCGAAGGTGCCGCTGCGACCGGTCAGCGGCACGGTCATGATGCTGGACAAGCCGAGGTCGTTGATGAAGGAGAGCTGCTCGGCATCCAGCACCGCGGCGGCGGCGTCCATCATCGCAGCGGTCACCGTCGGCACCAGCTCGCTCTCCCCGGTGCGCACCACCTGGGAGACACCGGTCGTGGCGGCCGGATCCGTCGGGTACCGGCGTTGGTACTCCAGTGCCGCCGAGACTTTTGCGGCGTCGACGTGGGCGACGGCCACGGTCGTGAACGCGTCGCCCTCGAGAATCTGGATCGAGCACCAGTCCGCCACTCGCGGCACGAGCAGGTCCGCGATCGTTGCGAGGGTGGCCCGGTAGTCGAGGCTCCCGGACAGCACAGCTGATGCCTCGGCCAGAAACGTCAACCGCTCGCTCGCGATGCGCGCCTCCTCCTGTGCACGTGTGCGGACGAGCGCCTGACCGCACGCATCCGCCAAGGTGCGCAGGAACCGCAGACTCGATCTGTCGTCCGAGTCGTAGTCGAGCGGGAAAGACAGGGAGACCGCACCCACCCGACGGCCCGCGACGCTCAGCGGAACGCTGACATACACGCGCGACCCCGTGTCACCCGGTCGCCGTTCGGCGGCGAGGCCCGGAAAGCGGGCCGCCATGTCTTCGTGGGCCCGCAGCACCACCACCTCGTCGGTGCGTACCGCCACACTCACCGGCGTTTCCGCGGCCAATGGCACGATGCTCCAACGGTCGGCCACGTCCTTCGACAAGCCGCGACTGCCGACCGAGCGCAGCATGTCGTCGTCGAGCACCCACAGCGCCGCGTGATCGGCGCCGAGGGCGTCGGCGGCGTGATTGACGAGGATGTCCGCGATCTCCGGCACGGACGTGGCCGCGCCGAACGCGGCTGTCGCAGTCTGGAGTCGGCCAAGGCGCTCGGCTATGTCTTCGGCAGCGAACCGGGCTGATCGTTCGGCGTCGGAGAGGCCCGCCCGCACGATCGCCTGAGCCGCCTGCGCCGCCAGCGCCTCGATGAAGCGACGTTCATCGCCGTCGAAGAGCCGTGGGCCGGGGAAACTGAACCGCAGCACCCCGATGAGCTCGTCGCCGAGAATGAGTGGCAGGGCGCACAGAGCGGCAGTCCCCGGCTCGATGTCTGCCAAGACGGGAAACAACTGGTCGAGCTCCTGCGGCGACTCGATCCACAGCGATTGGCGCGTCGCGATCACCTGCCTGCCCGGCAAGGCGACATTCGCCGGCTGGCTGGTCAGGACGCGGGCAAGGTCCCGGGGGTAGCGAATGCTGCCGACCACGGAGATCTGCCCGTCGAGCCCCACGGTCGCGAGCCCGGCGATCCCGGCGCCCAGCACCGCGACACCCTCGGACAACACCACATCCGCGACCTGCGCCACGGTTGTCGCCCGCGCCAGGCCGGCGGTGACCTCCTGCAGGCGCGCGGCGCGATCGGCAACGTACTTCGCCGCCGCGAGTTCACCGACCTCGATGAGCAACCGCTCCTCGAACGTCGGGAAACTCGGCGCGGGGGCACCGACGACCGCGGCCGTCAACTGCTCGACGAGGGCCTCCACGTACCAACGCCGGAAGACCCGGTGCTGCGGCGGCGTCTCGACGGTGAGCAGACGCGCGGCGCGGGCGTAACTGTCGGCCTGGTCAAGCGCTTCCAGGTATTCGCGGCCGCCCTCGATCGACTTCTCGCTCAGCGACAGTGTCAGGGTCGTGCGGCCCTCACCACGTGTCGCGGCCTCGATGGCTTGCCGCTTGATTTCCTGTCGTGGCTCGGCAAACAAATGCATGACGGCTTCCATCAGCCGCTCGAGAGGCGGGGGCAGCGAGCCGCTCGTCCCACTGGCCGCGCCGCCGGAAGCGAGCGTGAACTCGCGGACAAGGTTGTCGACATGAGCCTTGGCGGCCAGAAGGAGCTGGGTGGGAACGTCGCCGAGGCGCACGATGTAGAGGCGGTCGCCGATCTCGTCGTCGCCCCAGGCCGCCAGCAGGCCATCGATGTCGACCTCGCCGAGATGCTCCGGCGCGGCGCCCAGGGCGCCGTTTCCCGGTGTGAACTCGGCCCAGACAACCTTTCCCTCCGGGACCGCGTCGACGCCCCACTGATGGGCCAGGGAGTTGATGAGCGCGAGTCCGCGTCCCGTCATCGCCTCATCGTTGACGAGCGGGCGGACCGGCAGGGCTCGGCTGGAGTCGTGGACCTGGACGCGGATGCCGGCGTCGCCGACCGTGATCGCGAGCGTGACCGGCAACCCGACGTGCAACAAGGCGTTCGTGACGAGCTCGCTGACGACGAGCTCCACGTCGAGGGCTTCATCGAGAGTCAGGTCCTCGAGGTCGGCAGCTGCCAGCAGCGTCGTGGCGAAATGCCTCGCTCGCGGGACGGCGTCGGGCTGGGAGTCGAGCTGCATGCTCTCGCTGACCTGCACCCGTACCTCCCGTCCAGCATCGCCCACCGTCGGGACATTGTGCACGATCATCACGCGCTAAAAGTGCACAGCGACCGCTGTAGCGACCGCGGCGCGCGACGGCCCAAGACGAGGGCATCGTTCGGCCGAACCGTCAGCCCAGCAAGATGCGCACGACCCCGTCCGCGAGCAGCCGGCCGCCGTCGGTCAGCACGGCCCGTCCGGCGTCCCACTGATGCGGGTCCAGCAGCCCGTCGGCGACCAGGTCCGGCCCCGCCAGCAACGCCACGTCCCGCAGTCTCCCCAAGGCGACGCCGTCCGACAGACGCAGCCCGAGAAGCAGCTCCTCGTCGTATTTCTCCTCCGCGGTGAGCGTCTCTCGTGCGTGCGCCGGGGACAGGCCGGCGGCGAGACGGTCCGCGTACGCCGCCGGATGCTTCACGTTCCACCAGCGCACGCCGCCGACGTGGCTGTGGGCACCGGGGCCGACGCCCCACCAGTCGCCGCCGGTCCAGTAGAGCTCGTTGTGCCGGCAACGGGCGGCCCGATCGGTGGCCCAGTTCGATACTTCGTACCAGTGCAGGCCGGCGGCACTCAGCGCGGCGTCGGCGATGGCGTACCGGTCCGCGAGCACATCGTCGTCGGGCATCGGGAGCTCACCGCGCCGGACCCTAGTGGCCAGGCGGGTGCCGTCTTCGACGATGAGCGCATAGGCACTCACGTGGTCCGGTTCGACGGACAGTGCCGCTTCGAGGGAGCGCCGCCAATCGTCGTCGGTCTCCCCCGGGGTGCCGTAGATGAGGTCGAGATTGACGTGCTCGAACCCGGCCTTGTGCGCTTCGCGGGCGGCGTCGAGCGCACGGCCCGGCGTGTGCCGACGGTCGAGGACCGCGAGGACATGCGGGGCCGCGGACTGCATGCCGAAGCTGATCCGGGTGAAGCCCGCTTCGAGAAGTCCGTCCAGCATCTGCGGATCGACGGACTCCGGGTTGGCCTCGGTCGTGACCTCGGCGTCCTCTGCCAGCCCGAAGGTCTCGCGGACCTCGGCAAGCAGGTCGGTCAGCCCGGCGGCGCCGAGGAGGGTGGGTGTCCCGCCACCGACAAAGACAGTGCCGGCTGGTACGTCGACCTCGCCCAGCACGCGACGCGCGAGGGCGATCTCCTTGCGGGCCGCCGTGAGGTACGCCGCGGGGTCGGTGCGGCCGCCGAGCTCGCTGGCCGTGTACGTGTTGAAATCGCAGTAACCACAGCGGCTGGCGCAGAACGGCACGTGGAGGTAGACGCCGAACGGCCGGGCACCCAGGCCCGTCAGCGCGGACGGCGGCAGCGAGCCGTCATCGGGCGCCGGGTCGCCGTCCGGCAGGGTCGAGGGCATGACTCCAGTGTGCGGGGCGCGTCAGCGGGCGGCGACGGCGAGGCGCCCGCGCAGGTCCGCGGCGAGCTTCGCCGGCAACTCCGGCGCGGTCAGCACGTGCTCGACGAGGCCGTTGTCGCCGAGCAGCGCCCGGAAGGTCTGCGAGATCGTCACGCCGTGGCCGGGGGTGGACAGGACGACCACGTCGTCGCCGCGACGGCATTCACCCTCGACCAGCACGCGCAGGTAAGCGCCGCACGCGCCGCGTTCGGAGAACCGCTTCACCCAGCGCGGCACGCCCATCCAGCCGGCGAACGTGCGGCACGGCATGCGGGGCGCGGACACCTCGAGTGTCGCCGTACCGATCCGCCAGCGCTCGCCGATCACCGCGTTGGTGACGTCCACGCCGATCGTCGTGAGGTTTTCGCCGAACTGGCCGGGGTGCAGACCCCTGCCGAACGCCGGAGAGAGTTCCACGGCCCACCAGCGGAGGTCTTCGAGCGCGTACGCGTACACGGCCTGGTCGGGCCCCCCGTGATGCCGGCGGTTGGCTTGCCAGTCGCCGTCGAGGCCCTCGATCCCCGCGCGCACGCGTCCTTCGACGGGGCGCTTGTCGATGGCGGACCCGCTGCCGGGCAAGCCGGGCGCCAACCTGATGCGCCCGACGTTCAGCGACGCCACGGTGCCGGTCAATTCCATGGCGGGGACGCTAGCAATCACCGCCACCTCGCGGCCGCGATATTCGGACAGATCACCCGAAGGGGCCACTCCCCCGGGCGCGCCTTAGCTACTCGCCGGGCTCCCCTCCGCCGGGCTCCCGTCCACCGGGCTCCCGTCCACCGGGCTCCCGTCCACCGGGCCGCCGGCCGCCAGATACGCACGCCAGCCGCCGAACGCGCTGATGTCGGTCGCCCCCACCGTGCCCATTCGCTCGGCCAGGAAGCCGAGCACGCGTCGCCCATCGTCCATCGCGACGCTGCCGAGGCCGAGGGGTGGCGGGATGAGCTCGGTGAGCGCGCCGATGCCCTGGTGCGGCAGGTCCCACAACTCCAGTGCGATGCCGCCCAGCGGGCCGTCGCCTGTCCGTAGCAGCCCCGGCCGGGCGATGCCATCACCGGGGAGCCGGTAGAGCGAGTAGCCCGCCGCGGTCCGTGCGCGGCTGTGCAGATGACCGCCGAGGCGCTGCAGCTGCCCGTTCAGCGGGAGACCGGTGAGGTGGGCGCCGGCGACTGCGACAAGGGCCCGGCCGTGCGCGGGTTCCGGCGGCGGCGGCCGGCCACCGGTCCACCTCTCGGCGAGGTCGAGCAAGGGTGCGTCGGCAAAGGCAGGAGCAATCAGTTGTACGCCGAACGGCAACCCATCGGCCCTCGGCTGCGCCGGAACGGCGACCGCGCACAGGTCGAGCAGGTTCACGAAGTTGGTGAACGTGCCAAGCCGGGCGTTGACGCCGATCGGGTCGGCGGCGACCTGCGCGTGCGTGGGGTGGGTCGGCGTTGTCGGCAGCAACAGGGCGTCGATGTCGAGCCACAGGGGCTCGGTGCGCCGCCGCAGTCGTTCCAGTTTTTCCTGCGCAGCAAGGAGTTCCACGGCGGTGGCGTCGCGGCCGGGGAGCACAACGGCCCGGACCGCCGGATCGACGAGCGGGTCGTCGAGGTCGAGGCTGGCCCCGAACGCGGCCCACCGCATCGCCACGAAAGCGGGCGAATACAGCAGCTGCGCCGCCTCGAGGAAGGGCGTGACGTCAATCTCCACCACGTGCGCGGCGACTGTCCGCGCATGTGCAACGGCCGACTCCCATGCCTCTCGGTGCAGGGGGTCGAGGTCGAGGGGGCCGGCGGGGATGGCGATGACCCGCATCTCGCGGGCCACGCCGGGCGGCAGCATCGCGGGCACGGCACGCGACCACGGGTCGCTCGCGTCGATCGCCGCGAGCACTTCGTACGCCTTCCTCGCTTCTGCGACCGAACGCGTGAATGTCGTCACGCAGTCCAGTCCGCGGCAGGCGGGCAGGACACCCGTCGTGGACACGATGCCCGGTGTCGGCTTGAACCCGACGATGCCGTTGAAGGCCGCCGGCACTCGACCGGAACCCGCGGTGTCCGTGCCGAGCGCGAGCGCCACTTCCCCGCTGGCAACGGCCACCGCGCTACCTGAGCTGCTGCCGCCGGAGACGTGCGCCGCGCTGACAACGGACGAGCAGCTGCCGTACGGCGAGCGGGTCCCCACCAAGCCCGTTGCGAACTGGTCCATGTTGGTCTTGCCGGCGATACCTGCGCCGGCCGCGCGGAGCCGTTGGACGACGGTCGCGGACGCCTTCGCCGGCGTCGTTCGGCCGGGATGCGCCGCGGTCGACGGCACGCCCTCGACGTCGATGTTGTCCTTCACCGCAACAAGAATCCCGTCGAGGGGCCCAGCGGCTGTCGGGCGCCGGAGCGGGCTGTCTTCCGGGAAACGCACGATCCATGGCGTCTGCAAATCGGTGACCTCGTCGGGGGACTGGGCATCGGGGGCCTGCGCGAGCGCCATTGCCCGCGCAGGCCGGATCTCGGGGGCCGTCGTCATCGGGCGAGGCCCTGCTCGGCCCAGCGGGCGCGTTCCGCGTCGAACGCCTGGGTTCGTTGCGCCGTGAAGGCCGCGCCTTCCAGCGTGTCCGCCGAGCCCAGCACGTCGGCGTACGTCAGCGTCGCCGGCCGGGTGTCGAGGTCCCGCCGGCCGGCTTTGATGTCGTCGCGCCACTGGAGAAGTTCCTCGGGGGTGACCGGCACGAAGCGCAGCCGGTCGAAGAGACGCAGCAACCATGGCGTGCCACCCGACTCCGCGTCGAAGCGCCACACGGGCACGGTCCTGCCGACGAGTTGGTAACCGCCGGGTCCTTCCATCCCGTAGACGCACAAGTAGATTCCGCCAATCCCCACAGCATTTTCGGGGGTCCACGTGCGCGCCGGATCGTACTTGGTGGTGACCAATCGATGGGCCGGATCGAGCGGCACCGCGACTGGCGCACCCAGGTAGACGTCGCCGAGACCGACGGTCAGGTACGACGCCTCGGTCAGGATGCCGAACACATCGTCGCGCGCCTCGAGTCCGTTGACACGCCGGATGAACTCGACGTTGTCCGGGCACCAGGGCGCATCCGGGCGCACCGATTTCTGGTAACGCTGCATCGCCTCGTGCACGGTGGGGTCGTCGAGGGCGATCGGCAGGAACACCTCACGAGTGGGCAGTACCGCATCGCGCACGTCCGCCAGCTGCGCCCATTCCTCCGCAATGACAGTGGCGAGCGTCGTCAACGGCAGCGTCAGCTCGTCGACGGCAAAGAGCAGCGAGCGCACGCCCTCGACCGTCTCGACGATGCCCACCACTGCGCGGTCCGCCACGGCGAGCGCGAGCAGGTGAATCTGCAACCGCACCACGAGGTCGAGCACCGGCGGCCCGGCCTCCACCAGCAGGTGGTGGTCCCCGGCGCGCCGCACGGTGAGACTCGGTCGGTCGTCGGTCGGCGCCAGATCGACGAGTGCGGGCGGCCGCGTCGCTGGGCCGGCGGCGACCAGCGGCTCGGCACGCTCCGCGTCCGGCGCACCGGCCACGGCCATCGCCACCGCCGAGGCCACGGCACCGGCCACGGCACCGGCACCGGCACCGGCCACGGCCACCTTCCCCGCCCGGTCGAGCCTCGCCCCAGCCAGCTCCGCTTCGCGGGCCCGGTTGAGCGCGTCGGCCTGCTCGGGTGTCACGGGACGCAGGAGCACGCGGTCACCCGGCCGTGCTTGCGCGAGCTGCCACCGGTCGGATTTCACGATCACGGCCGGGACGACGAAGCCGCCCAGGCTCGGACCGTCGGGGCCGACGATGACGGGAGTACCGCCGCTCAGCATGATCCCGCCGACCGGGTACGCGCTGTCGTGGATGTTGCTGGGATGCATGCCGGCCTGGCCGCCGTCGGAGCGTGCCCACCGGGGCGCAGGGCCGACGAGGCGGACGCCGGTCCGGTCGGATCGGTGGTCGACTTCCCACTCGGCGGCGAACAGCTCTTCCACGCCATCGGCGGTCAGGTGCTCGGGCGCCCCGTGGGGGCCGGGTACGACACGCAGCACCCAGGTGTCGCCCATCGGTGGCAGCAGGGCGCTCACGTCGACTGCCGGGCAATCGCCCTCGCGCCCGTCCACTGCCGCCCGCAGTTCGTCGCCGGACTTGAGGGCCCGGCCTTCGTGCCCGCCGAACTTGCCGAGCGCGAACGTGGCACGGCTGCCGAGGGCAAGCGGCACGGCGAAGCCGCCGGCGATCGCCAGGTAGCCGCGGATCCCTGGGCCTCGCATCAGGCCCATATCGATCGTTTGACCCGCGTCCACGACTGTAGGAATGCCAAGCGGGACAGGCCGGCCATCCACGGTGGCCGCGGTGGCAGCCCCGGTGATGCAGATCGTGCCGCGCTCCAGGACGGTCAGCGTCGGGCCGCGCAACAATGCCTCGAGCAAGGCGGCGTTGGTGTCGTTGCCCGCACCGATGTTGGCGAGGGTCGCCGATCGGTCGTCCCAGGCCCCCGACGGTGGGACGCCGACGCCCCAGTAGCCGGCCCGGCCGCGTACGTCCTGGACCGTCGTCTGCACTCCGGGCTTGACCACGAGCAGAGCTCCGCCCGCGATCGCCACGTGTTGCATCGACTCGGTGGCCGCCGTCACTGTGACCAGCCGAGCAGCTGGACGGGGGTCGGGTCGTAGCCGTTGCAGGGGTTGTTGAGTTGTGGGCAGTTGCTGATCAGCACCACGAGGTCGCGCTCGGCACGTAGTTCGACGTACTTGCCCGCCGCGGAGACGCCGTCGGCGAACGAGAGACCACCGGTGGATGTGACCGGGACGTTCATGAAGAAGTTCACGTTGTGCGTGAGGTCGCGTTTCGTGAGCCCACGCTCGGCGGCCTTGCGCACGAACGTCGACCGGCAGGCGTGTTGGAAGCGCGTGTGCTCGCCGTACCGGATCTCGTTGCTTTCCTTGGCGCACGCCCCGCCGATGGTGTCGTGCCGGCCGCAGGTGTCCTCGACGATGGTGGCGAGGGGGTCCCCGTTGACGCTGCGCAGGACGGATCCGGTGGTCAGGTACACGGCTCCCTGGAAGCGGATCGTGTCGACGGCGCTGAAGCGATTCGTCAGGTCGTGCGCGTCGTAGAACAAGGTGTCGACGGCCTGGTTGCCGTGCAGGTCGACGACGCGAAACAACGACCCTGCCGGGATGTCGCCGATCCAACCGTCCCCAGCATCGATCACAACGTCGAGAAACTGTTGCTGGGTTCGGTTTTGGGATGATGTGCTCACGCGCAGCTCCGCTCGGCCATGACCAGCGAGCGGGACGACTCGTCGCGGAATTGCCGGGCCGCGTCATCCGCCGCAGGGGCGTCGACGGCGAAAACGTCTGCCCGCACCGGCGCGGGCCGCCACTGAGCGTCCGGGTTGAGCGGGTGTGGTGAGGTCGCGAGTACGACGAACACGTCGACCTCCGCACGCAGCTCCACGAAGTCACCCTCGCGAGCATGTCCCGGGACGAAACGCAGCGAGCCGGCCGCGTCGTCCGCCGGCGCGATCTTCGTGAACCAGTTGACGGTCGCGTGCAGGTCCCGGTTGTCGAGCCCGTGGACGCGCAGTTCCTCCAGCAGGCACGTGCGCGCGCTGCGCCGCCATTCGTTGCGGGCGCTCTGGTACGTCGTACCGCCGAATCGCGCAGCGATGTCGGCGTCCAGTCCGTGACCGGTGATCGCGTCATGCCAGTCCAGCGAGGACGCGGTGACGGACAGCAGCGCCTTTCCCATGTCGGACATGAGCGTCATGGGCGCGCGCACCGCAGCGGCCATCTGTGCCTTCAGCGTGTCCGGGACGTTGAGCCGCTCGGTTGTGTCGGCGGCCGCGTACACCAGCATCGAGACGCTCGCGTCGGGCCCCTGCGCGGTGAGGCGCAGCGCCTGCTGACGGCGCAACAAGATCGACCACCCCGAACCACCGGGCACCTGTACGCCGTACAGGAGGTCTCTCGTCATGCCGGTGGCCGGAGGTCGGTGCCGGCTCTCGGGAGGGTAGACGTCACGGGGCTCGCCTCTCCGGGCGGCGACCGAGAACAACGTCGTGGTACGACGGCATGATCCCGGGCCTCCCGACGTCGGCACGGCTTGTGAAACAGCCGTACACGCCTGGCCTCCCGGGCTTTTATCCCGCCGTGGAACACGACCGAGGCCGTGCCTGCGTCTCTTGGACCAGCCCGCTGTCGCCAGCGGCGGAACCCTAGACGCGCCCCGCTGTGTAGCGGGTCCCGTCTACTACATCGCCTGTGTGTGACGGCGAAAGGACGCGTGCGTTCCGGTTACGTGAACGCGTGTTTCAGTCAGATGTCATGCGCCTCAGCCGAACCCCGCCGGAAACGCGCGGGCGCCGACCGGTCGTCATCAGGGAGACTGGTCGACAACGCCAGTCATGAGGAAAGGAGTTGCGGGTGACGGATCGGTCCCGCGACGGATACACCTTGACGCGCGACGTCGCGCGCGTGGACATGGACCGCCTGTTCGTATGGCTGTCCGAGGAGTCGTACTGGGCCAAGGGGCGCGACCGCGACACGATCGAGCGGTCCGTCGCCGGGTCGTCGCCCTACTCCGTGTTCGCCGCGGACGGCACCCCCGTGGCGTTCGCGCGGGTGGTCAGCGACGGCGCGACGTTCGCCTGGATCTGCGACGTGTACGTGGATGCAGGTCATCGTGGCCGCGGCCTCGGAACCTGGGTGGTCGACAGCATCGTCGCTGATCTCACCGAGGCCGGCATCTTGCGGATGCTGCTCGCCACCCGGGACGCGCAGGACGTCTACCGGCGCAGCGGCTTCGAGGCGCTCGAGGGCCCGGACCGCTTCATGGAGATCGACCGTCGCCCGACGCGCAATGCGATCCTCGGCCGCGAGGACCCTGTCAGCCCTTAGCCCCGGTCTGGGCGCGCGCCAGGCGCAGCGTCGCGATCAAGGCGCCGAGGTCCGCGGCACCGGCCGGCGGGGCGGCGATGACCGTTGTGCCGACGGCGTGGGCGTGGTCGACCTCGGCAGTCGTGCCGGCGGCGACGATGCCGGGTGGCGTCAGGTCGACCAGCACGTCGGCGGATTCGATCGCCATGTCGTTGACCTTCTGCGCCCGCTCGCTCCAGGCGCCTTGCCAGGCGCGGTGCGGGCTGTACACGAGGAAGCCCTCTTTGACGCAGGCGACCCGCACCGCGTCCCGCCACATCGTGTACGCACGGTGCGGCTCGCTGTCCCACATCCCGTCCTCCCACCAGATCCTGATGGGTCCGGCGAGCATCACGACGAGCGGTTCGGCGGTGGGCAGGTCGACCTGCACCGCGCCCTGGCCTTCGCGGGCGAGCAGTTCCGGGTCGAGTTGGGTCACCCCTGCAGTATGCGGACGGCGGCAGTCTCCCGGACAGCACCGGAGACTGTGTACGACGATCAGGCGACCGCGGCGTCGCCCGTCACTCGTATCTGCTGGCGGTAGTGGCGAAACGCCTCCGCCGTGTACAGGGCGAGCGCAACCCATACCAAGGCGAATCCGACGAGACGCGCCGGCGGCATGGGTTCGTGACGCAGCAACACGCCGAGTGCGAACTGCATTAGCGGCGTGATGTATTGCAGGACGCCCATGGTGGACAGTGGCACGCGAGTGACCGCCGCCCCGAAACACAGCAGGGGCACGGCTGTGACGAGACCGGCGCCCGCCAGTAGCAGCGTCGTCGCCACGGATTCGTGTCCGAAGACGAGCGTGCCACGGGACTGCAGGAACCCGAGAAACGCCAAGGCAGGAAGGAAAAGGACCGCCGTCTCGACGGTCAGGCCCTCCACCGCCGGTGCGCCTGCCTTCTTCTTGAGCAAACCGTACGTCCCGAAGGACGCGGCCAGCGTCAACGCGATCCACGGCGGGCGGCCGTAGTCCAGCGTGAGCACGACGACCGCCACCGCCGCGACCGCGAGCGCCGCCCACTGCAAGCGCCGCAACCGCTCACCCAGGAAGGCCGCGCCGAGGACGACGAGGACCAGCGGGTTGATGAAGTAGCCGAGCGAGGTCTCCACCACGTGGCCGGCGTTGACCCCGTAGATGTACACGAGCCAGTTGATGGCGATGAGGATCGCGGCACCCGCGAGGTAGAGCACGCGCCGCGGTTCGTTGCGGTAGCGCGCGATCCACGACCATTGGCGTCGTACAGCGAGGATCGCCACGACCACGAGGAACGACCAGACGATCCGGTGGGACAGGATCTCGCCGGCGCCGGCCGGCTTGAGCAGCGGCCAGTAGAGCGGGAAGAGCCCCCACGTGGCGTACGCCGCGATGCCCAGCGCCATTCCGCGACGGTCCGCCCTCACCTCGGCTGCCGTCGCGTCATGCGACCACGGTACGCAGGGGCACGCGGGCATCCCGATGGCGGCTTCCCGCTGTTAGCCTGCGCTCCATGGAGCAGCGGGTCAGCCTCATCACCCTCGGCGTGCACGATCTGGCGCGGTCGCGCGCGTTCTACGAGGCCCTCGGGTGGCACGGCGACGAGGTCGAGGAGACGGTCTTCTTTCAGGCCGGCGGCTTGGCGATCGTGTTGTGGGGTCGGGCGAAGCTGGCCGCGGACGCAGGCATCATGGACGTGCACCCGTCGGACGGGTTCGGCGGCGTCACCCTCGCGCACAACGTGCGGTCGGCCGCCGAGGTGGACGACGTCATCGCCGCGGCCCTCGGCGCGGGCGCGACCGTCACCCGGGCGCCGGCCGAGACGTTCTACGGCGGCTACGCGGGCTACTTCGCCGACCCGGACGGGCACCTGTGGGAGATCGCGTACAACCCCGGCTTCCCGCTGGCCGCCGACGGCACGATCACGATCCCCGAGTTCGGGCAGCCATAACGCCCGCAGGGCTAGCCGGACATCCGCAACCCATGGTGGGCGGGACATGCGGGTCGCCAGGGCGGCCCTGATGTGCCACAAACCGACGTTGGCTCCTGTCAGCTCCCGAATGTGCGGCGGTATGCCGCGGGTGTCGTCCCCACGATGTGACGAAAGCGCGCCCGCAGGTTGGCAGCCGTGCCGAGTCCCGACTCCCGGGCCACCCTGTCGATGCCGTACGCCGTCGTCTCCAGCAACACACGCGCCCGCCCCACCCTCGCCACCAGCAACCACTGCAGCGGAGTCACACCCGTCTCTGCAACGAACCTCCGAGCGAGCGTCCGGTCCGACATGCCGGCATGCGTCGCGAGTTGCCTGACCGTCATCGGCTCCTCGAGATTGCCGAGTGCCCACTCCCTGGTGGAGGCCAGCGACAAGCCAGCGTCAACGGCAACAGGCGCGTCGATGTACTGAGTTTGCCCGCCGTCGCGGTGTGGTGCCGTCACGAGGCCGCGTGCGATCGCGTTCGCGACGGCGGCACCAAAATCTTTTCGTACGATGTGCAGGCACAAGTCCATGCCAGAGAGCACGCCGGCGGATGTCAGGACCTGTCCCGTGTCGACGTAAAGGGCGTCGCGGTTGACGCGCGTCAACGGATAGCGTGCCGCGAGGTCGTCAGCTTCCAGCCAATGTGTCGCGGCCTCCAGCCCGTCCAGTACGCCGGCAGCAGCGAGAGCGAAGGCGCCCGTACAGATGGAGACGAGGCGGCGGCCGCGCGCATGCGCCTCGGCCAGGGTCTCCAGAACCCGCGGCGGCAGTTCGCGGCTCGGGTTCGCATAGCCCGGGACGACGACGGTGTCTGCCCGCCGTACGTCATCGAGCCCTCCTGGTACGACCAGCGAAAAGCCGTTGGCGGTCCTGACTTCGCCTTGTAGTCCGCACGTCGTCACTCGATATGCCGTCTGGGGACGCTCCCCGAACACCTGGGCGGGGATGGCGACGTCCAGAGCGATCACGTCGTCCAACGCGAGGATCGCCACCCGATGCACCATGGCAGGAATCTATCGGATGGTGGCAGTCCTGCCACTCGATCTTGGTACCTCAGCACGCAAGAGTCGCCCTATGAGCCTCGACGACCCCACAGCCCTCCCCGACACTGCCCTGACGACCGCGGCGCTGGCCTTCGTGTTCGGGAACGAATCAGCAGCACTGGCGCACCACAGTGTGCGCAGCTACTTGTTCGCGCAGCTGCGCGCCAGGCACATCGAGGCCGTCGATGGCCGGGACTTCGATGGCAAGCTGCTGTTCCTGGCGTGCGTCCTGCACGACATCGGCCTGTCGGAGCTCGGGAACGGGGACCATCGGTTCGAGGTCGATGGCGCGGACGCGGCGGCGACATTTCTGACGACGCAAGGACTTCCCTCCGGCGACGTGGACGCCGTCTGGGAGGCGATAGCGCTCCACACTTCGCCCGGCATCGCCGAGCGCCGAGGCGCCCTTTGCGAGATGACCCGCAGCGGCGTGGCCATGGACCTTGGCCGAGATATCGACTTCGTGACAGACGCGCAGGCGGCCGCGATCCACCGCGCATACCCCCGGCTGTCGGTCGAGCGCGCACTGGTCGACAGCATCGTGAAACAGGTCACCGCGCGGCCCGAGAAGGGTCCGCGCTACTCGCTCCCGGGTGACCTCGCGCGCGAGCGGGCGTTGCCGCCGCACGTCACGGGGATCGAACAGGGCGGCGTGCAGTCGCGTTGGAACAGGTAGTCAGCTCTTGGGCGGGGCCGCGTTGGTCGACAGCGCGGCGACGAAGGCCTCTTGCGGCACCTCGACGCGGCCGACCATCTTCATCCGCTTCTTGCCTTCCTTCTGCTTCTCGAGCAGCTTGCGCTTACGGGTGATGTCACCGCCGTAGCACTTCGCGAGGACGTCCTTGCGGATCGCGCGGATGTTTTCGCGCGCGATGACACGGGCGCCGATCGCGGCCTGGATCGGCACCTCGAACTGCTGCCGCGGGATCAGCTCGCGCAGCTTCTGAGTCATCGAGACGCCGTACGCGTATGCCTTGTCCTTGTGCACGATGGACGAGAACGCGTCGACCGGCTCGCCCTGCAACAGGATGTCGACCTTCACGAGGTCCGACGGCTGCTCGCCGATCGGCTCGTAGTCGAGCGATGCGTAACCGCGGGTGCGCGACTTCAGCGAGTCGAAGAAGTCGAAGATGATTTCCGAGAGCGGCAACTCGTAACGCAGCTCGACCCGGTCCTCGGACAGGTAGTCCATCCGGTCGAGCTTGCCGCGGCGTTGCTGGCACAGCTCCATGATCGTGCCGATGAACTCCGCCGGCGCGATGATCGAGCCGCGGATGATGGGCTCGTAGATGGTCTGGATGCGACCGTCGGGGAACTCGCTCGGGTTGGTCACCGTGATTGTCGTGAGGTCGTCGAGCTCGACGCGATAGACGACGTTCGGCGCCGTCGAGATGAGCGAGAGGTTGAATTCGCGCTCCAGCCGTTCGCGCACGATCTCCATGTGCAGCAGCCCCAGGAAACCGCAGCGGAAGCCAAAACCCAACGCCAGCGAGGTTTCCGGCTCATAAACGAGGGCGGCGTCGTTGAGCTGCAGCTTGTCGAGGGCGTCGCGCAGGTCGGGGTACTGGTCGCCGTCCATCGGATACAACCCGGCGAACACCATCGGCTTCGGGTCGCGGTAACCGCCGAGCGACTGGGTCGCGGGCTTGTGCAGCGACGTCACCGTGTCCCCGACGCGCGACTGGCGGACGTCCTTCACGCCGGTGATGAGGTAGCCCACTTCTCCGACGCCGAGGCCATCACTCGCGGACGGCTCGGGCGAGATGACGCCGATCTCCAGCGTCTCGTGCGTGACGCCGTTGCTCATCATCTTGATGCGCTCGCGAGGCGAGAGCCGGCCATCGATGACCCGCACGTACGTGACGACACCGCGGTAGGTGTCGTACACGGAGTCGAAAATCATGGCACGGGCGGGAGCGTCCGCGTCGCCGACCGGGTGCGGCACGGCCACGACGATCGCCTCGATGAGCTCTTCGATGCCGGAGCCCGTCTTGGCACTGATACGGAGCACGTCGTCGGCGTTGCAGCCGATGATGTGCGCGAGCTCCGCGGCGTACTTCTCGGGCTGCGCCGCCGGTAGGTCGATCTTGTTGAGCACCGGGATGACGGTCAGGCCGTTCTCGATCGCCAGGTAGAGGTTGGCCAACGTCTGTGCCTCGATGCCCTGCGCCGCGTCGACGAGCAGCACGGCCCCTTCGCAGGCCGCCAGCGACCGGGAGACTTCGTACGTGAAGTCGACGTGGCCCGGGGTGTCGATCATGTTGAGGACGTAGTCGAGCCCGTCGACCGTCGACTTCCACGGGAGCCGCACCGCCTGGGACTTGATCGTGATGCCGCGCTCGCGCTCGATGTCCATCCGGTCGAGGTACTGCGCCCGCATGTGGCGCGGGTCGACCACGCCGGTGATCTGCAACATCCGGTCGGCCAGCGTCGACTTGCCGTGGTCGATGTGGGCGATGATGCAGAAGTTGCGGAGGCGCGCGGGATCCGTCCGGCCGGCGGTCACGATGTTGGGAGTCGGGGGCACGCGGGTCTCTCGGGTCACGACGGAGGAGCTATAGCGAGCCCATCGTCCCACGAACAGTCCAGAAACTTCACCGTCGTACGACGAACCCCCGCGGAGTCATCGGGACGGGCGCGGATTCCGGCCGAGGAAGGCCACCAAGCGCTCCACGGCCGTCGCGTCGGCGGGCGGCTCGAGCTCGAAGCCGAAGGTCTTGTCGGGCCCGCGGTACTCCGGCTTCAGGGTGGCGTGACCCGCCGCGAGCGCGGCCTCCGCCTCGTCGTCGCTGTACGGCACCGGCTGCCCGGTGGCGGTGGCGAGGTCCCAGCCGTGCCCGACGTACTCCATCAGCATCATCCCGACGACCATCGACGCCGGGAGCGTCGATGACATCTGCACGGGCCGGTCGTCGGGCCCGGAACGGAAGCCGGCGACGGCCCTCTCGGCCGCCTCCGCGCACTGGCCGGCCGGGTCGTCGCCGACCCTGAAAGCGGCCGGGTCCTCGTCCGACGGCGAGTCGGTCGCGGTCGCAGCGAACGTGCGCAGCCACCCGACGATGTGGTTCACGAGCGTCTGCACGTCGTACCCCGGGCATGGCGTCGGCGACGAGGCCTGATCGGGCCGCACACCCGCGACCAACGTGGTCGTCTTGTTCAGGACACTCTCGAGCAGGTCGGTCTCTTTACTCATCCATGCTCTCCTCGATTGCCGCGAGTTGTTGCAAGTCTGTTGCCGGGAGTGGTGCTGCGGGCTACTTGTCGGACCAGATCGCGAGCTCGTTGCCGGACGGTTCGGTGAAATGGAAGCGACGTCCGCCCGGGAAGGCGAAGATCTCCTGGACGATCGATCCGCCCGCTGCGACGACCGCTGTGCGGGCGGCCGCGAGATCGTCCACGTACACCACAGCCAAGGGCATGCGCGCCCTCTCCCCCGGCTCACTGGCATTCACACCGTTGGTCACTCCGCTGTCGACGCTGTCGCTGTAGTCGTCGCCGTAGCTCCGGTAGCTCCAGCCGAACACCGCACTCAAGAAGGTCGTGGTCGCCGACAACTCGCCGGCCGAGTGAACCGAAAATTCGACGAGGTCGATCTGGTTGTGGGTAGGCATGCGCGGATCCTTCCCGGGACGGGGCCACCGGCAACAGGTGTGCCTGCGGCGACCGTAGCGCCGCCGTGCGACAGTCGGTGACGTGACGACCCCGGCCGACCCCCGTCCCCCGGCTGACGAGCTGCCGCGGGCGGGGAGCGAGACAGGCCTGGTCCAGCTGTCCCGCGGCCCGCTCTTCCTGCGCGCCTGGGGGGACGGATCCGCCCCGACGGTCCTGCTCGTGCATTCGCTCGGGTGGGGGGCCTCGTCGATGGCCGTCGCGCCGATCGCCGCCGCCCTCGCCTGGCGCACCGGTCGCCGCGTGCTCGCGCCCGACCTCCCCGGCTTTGGACAGTCGCCCCGGGCCGCGGACGTCGCCGACTACAAGCCCGCCGCCCTGGCCGCCCACCTGACCGACCTGCTGGACGCATTAGGGGTGACCAGCACGTCGTACGCAGGGATCAGTTGGGGCGCCACGATCGGCTGCTGGCTCACCGCGGCCGAGCCAGAGCGACTCAACGCTCTCGTCCTCGTCGACGGCGGCCACGTCGATCCCGCGGAGGCCCCGGGCTTCGAGGCGCACGCAACCCTGCGGGACCGGCTCCGCGCCGCGCGGTTGAACCAGCCGACCTGGCGGTCGCTGGACAAGGCTCTGGACAAGATGGCCGAGGCGTACGACGACTGGACCCCGTGGCTCGATGACGCCTGGCGGGCGGCCCTCGAGGAGCGCGACAAGCGCTGGCGCCCGATCGTCGGGCCTGACGTCTACGCGGCGGCGGTCGACGGCATCGCGACGTCCCCGGTGTCGGCCACGTGGCCCGCTATCGCAGCCGCCGGTCTACCCGTGACGCTCGTCGTACCCCCGGAATCCGTGACGACGACCGCCCGCTTCACGGCTGCCGTCCCCCGCTCCACCGTTCGCGACGTGGCCGCGTCCCGCACGGACCTCTTGGGAGCGGGCCTGTCGGCCACGATCGCAGCGATCGAATCCGCCCTCTCGCAGTAACACGCAGCCGCTGGGCACTGCTGTGGGTGCGCGCCGCCCCCCGGGCCGCACCACGCGGCGAACCCCACCCCTCGCCGCCCCCCGCGCCGCCCCCCGCGCCGCCCCTCGGCACCGATGCTGCATCAGGCCGGTCAGGACCGGCACAGCGCTGCATTGCCCCGTGGACGTGGGTGATGGGAGGCAGTGCCGGCCGGCAGCGAGCGCTGTCAGGGCCTCGACTGGCCTCGGGTGGCCTGGCGCTGGTAACCTTCCCCGGTCGCGTAGCCGCGTTTGCCGCTGCGTGCCTTCACCCAGTTGACGAGCATGAGGACTTACGCGTGGCGAACATCAAGTCGCAGATCAAGCGGATCCGCACCAACGAGATCGCGCGCCTGCGCAACAAGGCGGTCAAGTCGTCCCTGAAGACGGCCGTACGCCGTTTCCGCGAGGCCGCGGACGCCGGCGAGCGTGAGCAGGCCCTGGCCCTCATGACCACCGCGTCGCGCCAGCTCGACAAGGCCGTGAGCAAGGGCGTCATCCACGCCAACCAGGCGGCCAACAAGAAGTCGGCCATCGCCAAGCGCGCGGCCGCTCTCTAACCACCTCTTCTCTTACCGACAGCCGGCGTCCGATCAGGGCGCCGGCTTTCGCGCGTCTTCGAGCAAGCGGGTTTCCGGGAGCACCAGGACGCGTCGCCGAGCGATGAGCGGCTCCGCGAACGCCACGAGCAACGACGCCAGGACGAGCAACGCGGCTGTGAGTGCCGTTGCACGAACACTGAATCCGGTCAGGACGAGCCCGCCGACCCACGACCCACCGGCAATTCCCAGGTTGTACGCCGAGCTGATCCCGGCAGCCGCGATGTCGGTGCGACGGGGGGCAATCTGCAGACCGCGCGCGGACAGGCCGGCCGCCATCGAGGCGGTGGCGCCCCCGACGATCCCCAGCATCGCGACGGCCAGCACCTTGCCGTCGCCGAAGAAGTACAGCGTCAGCAGGGCGCCGCTCTGCGCGGCCAGCGACGAGAGGACGACGCCCGGCGCGTGCCTGCCCAGGAACGGCCCGCTCGCGAGGCTGCCAACGACGCCCGCGGCGCCGCTGATCCCCAGGCAGAGGGCCAGCGCGCCCTTCGTGACGTGGCTGACCTCGAGGAGGAAGGGCGTGACGTACGTGAACGCGGTCAGCGAGCCCGCGATGCCGAGCGTGGTCACGACGAGGACGACGACATAGCGGCGCCGGTCCGGAATCGCGCCGTACGTCACCTCTCCGCCGGGCGCACCCGCCCGCGGGAGCAGCGTGACGACCGCCGCAAACGTCAACAACGCAAGGACACTGAGGGCAACGAACGCCGAGCGCCAACCGGACCGCTGACCCAACCAGGTGCCGAGGGGGACGCCGAGCACCGGGGCGAGGGCGGTCCCCGTGAACATCAGGCTGAGGGCCCGGCCGCGCGCCGGCTCGGGAAACAAGCCGGCGACCGCGGACGTGACGACCGACCAGAACAAGGCCTGCGCGAGGGCGGTGACGAGACGCGCCGCGAAGAGCAGCGAGTAGGAGTGCGCGAGCGCGGATGCGAGGGCCATCACGACCAGCGTCGCGAGCATGCCGCTGAGGACGGTGCGGCGCGACAGCCGGCGGGTCAGATGTGTCAGCGGCACCGACACGATGACGACGACGATCGCGTAGCCGGTCACCAGCAAGCCGATGGCCGACACGGAATGCTTCAGGTCTTCGGCCATCGACGTCAGCAGGCCGATCGGCAGCGACTCGGTGGTCACGAACGTGAACGTGCCGAACGACAGCGCGAACAGCGCGGCCCACGCGCGCCGCGGCGAGAGCGGGGCGGCGTCTACGGCGACTGCACCTCGTACCGGGCGGCGATGGCCGCGAGCTTCGCCGGGTCGTCGTACAACCAGACCGTCGTGCCCTCGGCGCAGCTGAACTGGCTGTCGGGCTGACCGAACGTGCTCGCGAGGAAGGTCGTGGAAATCGGTGGCTCGCCGCGGTCCCACGCGTTGTTGATGTAGAAGAAGTGGCCGACCTCGGTGCGCGCGTAGGCGCGGTTGGTCAGCCAGTACGCCCGCCCCCCGCTCGCCGTGAGCTGGATCAGCCGGATCCCGCGGGCCGACGTGAGCGACAGGCGCCGTGCGTCGGAGAACGTGGCGTAGCCGACGGTGTCGCCCACGGGGAGGCGCTCATCCAGGCACTGAGTCTCCGCACTCCTATACGTGAAGTAGTGCCCGGCGGACGCCAGGTTGCCGAGGCCGCCCGTCTGGGCGGCGATGACGACGAACGCGGCGGCCGCCGCCACGAGTGCACGCGGCACCCAGGTGGCGCGTAGCCACAGCAGGGAGAGCACGATCGGCGCGACGAGGACGGGCCAGAAGTACAGGTAGCTCGTGACGAGAAGGATCGCCGTTGCGGCGAGGCCGGTCAGTGGGACCAGGGCGTAGTACGCGATCGTCAGCCGGCGCTGATCGAGTCGCGGCTCCCGTGGCCGGTCCGGTGGCGGGTTCCAGCGCTGGCCCGGCCGTCGGCCGTGCACGCCCAGCACATAGACGCCGAGCACGTAGATAAGGCCCGCGACCGCCGCGGCCGCGCCGATCACCGTGATCACCGCGCTGGTGCGGATGTGGAGCAGATTGCGGAGGAAGAAGCGCACGTCGTCGAGCCGTCGGCGGAACAGCTGAGTCCCGATGTACGACAGTGGCGACCCGCCCTGCAGGCTGGCGAAGAGCAACTCGCGGACCGCGCCCGCCAGGAGCAGGATGGCCGCCACCCAGGCGGCGGGGCGTCGCATGTCGCTCCATCCGGCCGACCTGGCCCGAATGAGTGCGACACAGGCCAGCGCCGGGACGGTGAACACGAAAGCGAGCGGGTTGGACGCTCCGGTCAAGGCGACTGCCAGCCCGACAGCCACCCTGACCCAGCGTGCGCGCGCCAGGAACAGGGCCGGCGCGGCGATGATCACGGCGTACATGCCGTAGTAGTACGTGGGCGCCAGGTGGTACGAGTACAGCTGGCTCGTCCCGAGCAGCGGCAGCAAGACCAGCGGGCTCGCGGCCACGGCGGTGCGGGCAAGCCGGGCGCGGAGGCTGTCCGACGGGAACAGGTAGCGCACGATCGCGAACAGGGCAAGGAAAAGTAGCGCGTTGTTGAGGGCCGCGACGATCAGGTAATAGGCCTGAGCCGAGCCGCCCGCCAGGCCGTACGCTGCCAAGCTGATCGGGATCTCGGGAAAGACGTACACCTGGGGCGAGAAGCTCCAGTCGAGTGTGCGGCCCGCGAACACGTCCGACGCGAACTGGAACAGCACCCCGTTGTCGCTGTTCCGGAGGTCCCACAGGATGGGCCAATTCCGGCCGGTCGAGTCGCCCGCGCGCATCACGAACACCAGCGCGGTGAGCGCGGCGAAGGTCAGCGTCGCCGCAGCGAGCAGCGCCCATCGCCGCCGGCGCGAGGGCCTCCTCTCAGCGGGCCGGCGCGCGGCTCGCAGGTCTTCCTCGATCAGCGCCACCCGGGCAGCCTACCCAAGCGCGCCGACTGCGTTCAGGCGTCAGCGCCCCGGCGCCGAACGGGCGGCGGTCACCGTGAGGACCATCTTTTCCAGCGCGTACGCGGGATCGGCTGCCGCGCCCTTGACCGCGGCATCGGCCTCGGCGACCGCCCGGACCGCCACCGACAGCGCCTCCGGCCGCCACCCGCGGGCCTGACGCTGAGTCTTCTCGACCTTCCAGGGCGGCATGCCGAGTTGCTTGGCCAGGACGCCGGAGGAGGCCCGGCCCGCTCCCGCCACCGCCGCGATCGCGCGGAGGCTGGACGCGACGGCACTCGTGACCAGGA
The DNA here is from genome assembly GCA_030840665.1 of Frankiaceae bacterium. Taxonomy (GTDB): domain Bacteria; phylum Actinomycetota; class Actinomycetes; order JAVEEB01; family JAVEEB01; genus JAVEEB01. Next base: position 22,798 of record JAVEEB010000335.1, read on the forward strand.
CGGCGGCGAGCCCCGTGCTCAGACCCCACCGCAGCAGTTCGAGAGCCCCGGCGGTGTCACCGTCCATGATTTTGTCGGCCACGAGGAAGC
>JAVEEB010000026.1 GCA_030840665.1 Frankiaceae bacterium
GTCCTTGGTGGACTTGCCGGTCAGCCAGCTGGTCAGCTGCTTCCACTCGGTGCCCGAACCCACGACGCCCGGCATCAAGTCGGACGCGTCGAACCCAAACTTGCTATTCGGGTCCTGGAGGATCTTCGCGGACAGTTTGTCAACGTCGGTGTTGAAGGCATCCAGCGGCACACCCTTCCGACCGGAGACGAAGCCGCCCCCGAGCTTCACCCGATTCGTGGCGTAGTCAGCCGTTCCCATGTATTCACGGACCGCCTGGACTTCGGGCTTGTCGCTGAAGGCGGCGACAAACGTGCCACCACCAAGGACTGGCTTCCCCTGCGCGGGGTCGATCGGCGGAAGGTAGAAAGCGAACACGTCCCCGTCAGGCGCGATCTTAAGGTCCTTGTTTGCGGCTAGGAAGTTGGCCGCGTAGAACGAAGCCTGTCGGTGCAGTGCACACGTCGGCGGGTTCTTGGCGACACCGAGACCGGCGTCCTTGAACGCGGTCGTCGCAATACTGTCGACGCCGCCGAGGTCACCGTTGACGTACTTGTCGTTCTTCAGGATGCCGCCAACCTTGTCGAGCGCCGCGGCGACCTTGGGGTCGTTGAACGGGATCTTGTGCGCGATCCAGTCGTTGTAGACCGAGATCGGCTGGGTCCGGAGCATGACGTCCTCGAGCCAGTCCGTCGCCGGCCAGCCCGTCGCAGCGTCAGAACCGACGCCGGCACACCAGGGCTTGAAGTCGGTGTGGTCCGCGGCGATCTTGTCTGTCAGCGTGATCATCTCGTCCCACGTCGTCGGGATCGTGTAGTTGTTGTCCTTGAAGAACTTCGGGGAGTACCACACGAGCGACTTCACGTTCGAGTCATACGGGGTGGCGTAGAGCGTGCCGCCGATGCTGCCGAAGCCGACGGTCGAGTCGCCCCAGCCTTCCTTCACGAGTGTGTTCACGGCGGCTGACGCTGGGATCAGCTTCGCCTTGTATTGCGCCATCAAACCCGGCTGCGGGAAGAGCGCAAGGTCAGGCGGGTTGCCGCCTTCGACCAGGACCTTGATCTGCGTCTCGAACTCCTGCGAGCCCGTGTATTTCACGGTGATGCCGGTGCACTTGGTGAACGCGTCGAACGACTTGTTGAGGGCGTCGGCCTCGGTGTCCGTGATGGTCGAGTACGCCGTCACGGTGGTGCCCTGGTGTCCCGTCCACTTGGAGAAGGTGGAGCAGTCGGCCGCACCGGTCGCGCCGGACGACGAGCTGGTGCCTGTCGGCGATGCGCTCGTCGCGCCTGTTGAGGACGCCCCGGCCGAGGACGACGGCGAGGCAGATTTGCTGCTGCAGCCCGCCATGGCCAGGGCCACGCAAGAGACTGCGGCGGCCGCGAGTGCCGGCCGTCGATGGGTCGTGAACATCATTGACATTCCTCCCTGAGTACCGGGCCCGGCGCGCCGACGGACGTCTCGCAGCCGATCCCGCGTGATCGTCAGCGTAGGTTCAGGCTTTCGCACCGTCGATGCAGATACGGTCACAAATTGGACACCTTGTAAGCGCTCCCACGTATGGAAACGTATCCGAAACGGCGAAAACGGCCAGCTTCTGAACTAATAAGGACCCGTCAGCGCGGAAGAGTCGGGATCACGGCCGACAAAACCATGATCACGAGTCCCAGCGTGACTAGCGTCGCGACGTCGAACGCCCGCGATCGGACCACGAGCAGGGCGACTCGGCGCGCCGGCAACACGGCGCGGAAGACGGCCCCGAGGAGACTCGCGACGCCGATGGTGAAGAGTCCCCTGCGCCAGTGGTCCAGGTACATCACCAGCAGACCGATGGCGACGGTGCCCACAACGGCGAGCCAGGGCCAGTGGCGCCGCAGCCGCGCCAGGTGACGCGCAGTGCGCGGCGACCTGTGCCTCACAGCACCCGCTGTCATGGCCTGCCTCCCTCGGGGCCCGAGTCTAGGGCGGCGGCTTCCCACCCGTGCAGCGCGCGCACCGGTTTACGTCGCATCGCGGTGTGTGACCAAGGCACGGCAGGGTAACCGTCCGGATGAGGAACCTAACGCTACGGGCAGGACGATGACTGTGACTCAGAGCGAGGGAGCGAACGTGGACGCGCCGTACCTCAAAATCGAGGACAGCGGGGACGTCTTCGAGCTTCACGGAGACGTCACCACCGTCGGTCGGGGTGACGGCGTCGACGTGAAACTGGCGGACCCCAGCGTGTCCCGCCTGCATGCCGAGTTGATCCGCCGCGGACCGTACATCTACCTGTCGGATCTCGGCCTTTCGACGAACGGCACGCGTGTCAACGGACGCCCAGTGGGCCGGCGCGTGCTTGCCGATGGTGACGTCATCACGTTCGGGATGGCCCGGGTGCGGATCAATGGCATCCAGAGTCCCGAGGAAATGACGGACGAGACGGTCGAGGTCCGCCGCATCGCCGCCCCCGACCTCACCCGGCGGGAGCTCGAGGTCCTGACGTCGCTCTGCCGCCCTGCGCTCCGCCAGGACGCCTTCGTCGCGCCCGCCACGGCCCACGACATCGCGGAGGAGCTCGTGGTGACGGAGGCGGCCGTCAAGCAACACCTGCTCCGGCTGTATCAGAAATTCCGTATCCCCGAGGGCCTCAACCGGCGCGCGCGCCTCGCCAACGAGGTCGTCGCCGCCGGCATCGTCCGGCCGCTGCCGACCGACGACGACCGCATCCGCCGCGCCGGCTGACGCGTGGCGGCCTCACGGGCGCGCGACGCAGGGCGGGCGGTGACCCCGGCGCGGTAATGCCGTCGCACCCGCCGGGCGACACCTGCGAACATCATCGTGATGTCCGAGTCACCGCGCGCCGTGCTGACGCGGTACCTCGCCGCCGCCGCACTGGTCCGCACGGCCGACGAGGGAGTGCGCGTCGGGCTCGTCCTTCTGGCGCTTGATCGCCACGCGGGGGTCGCGCTCGGTGGCGCGCTCATCGCCGGCTTCCTGGCCCCGCACATCCTGGCCGCGCCCGCCGTCGGCGCCCTCGCCGACCACATGTCGAGGCGCAAGCTGCTCCACGTCTCCGCGGTGCTGTTCGTCGCCGCGGCCCTCGTCGTCTGCGCGCTCGGCGTCGGCCGGCTCCCCGGCGTCGCGGTCGTCCTCATAGCGGCCGCCGGCGGATGCGCCGGGCCGCTGATCACCGGCGGCATGTCGAGCCTGCCGGCCATCATGCTGCCCACGGTCATGCTCCCGCGGGCCTACGCCGCCGACGGCGCGACGTACAACACCGCTGGTGTCCTTGGCCCTGCGGTCGCCGCTGTGGTCGCCAGCACCTTCGGCGCTCAAGCGGCCGTGCTCGCCCTCGCCGGGTGCATCGTGGCCGGGGCCGCGGTGATCAGCACGCTGCCCATCCCGGACGGCACGGCAGGCGAGGGCGGCGCGTCCCTCGGCAACTTCGGCCGCGGGCTCGCCGCCATGTGGCACTCCCGCACGCTGCGCGTGGTCACCATTGCCAGCACCCTGTCCCAGCTGGGCGTCGGCGCCCTGCCGGTCATCGCCGCGCTGCTGGCCTCGCGGTACGGGAACCCGTCGACCGCGGGGCTCCTGCTCTCGACGTACGCAACCGCGGGACTCGTCGGCGCGCTGGGCAACGCCTGGCGGCCACTGTCACCCGAACGCCCGGAACTCGTGGCGACGCTGTCGCTCATCGGGATGAGCATCCCCCTGTTGTTCGTGCCGATGATGACCGGCCTCCTCGCCTCGGCCGCACTCTTCGCCGTCGCCGGCCTCCTGGGCGGGCCCTTCGTCGGCTCGCTGCTGGCCGTGCGCCAGCTGCATGCGCCGGAAGCGCACCGCACGCAGATCTTCATGGTCGCGGCCGGTGCCCGCAGTGCGTTTGCCGCCGCCGGAGCCGGCCTCGCGGGCGCCATCGCCGGGATAGGCGTCGGCCGCCTCCTCGTGCTCGCAGCCACTACCGAGCTGATCTGCGGCCTCGTCGCCATGGTGTTCGTCCGCACGGCTCGCGGCACCACGCCCCAGGAGCCAACCGTCCTGGGTTAGCCCGGAACGGCCGTGCACGAGGCCGTCAGCCGGCGGCGCGCTCCGCGGCCTCGACAACGTTCGCCAGCAACATCGCACGCGTCATCGGGCCGATGCCGCCCGGCATGGGGGCCAGCCACCCAGCCACGTCACGTACGTCCGGCGACGTGTCCCCCACGTAGCGGGCCTTGCCGTCCTCGCCGACGATCCGCGAGCTCGCAACGTCCAGCACCACTGCGCCCGGTTGCACCATGTCGGCCGTGATCAGGCCTGGCACGCCGGCGGCCGCGATCACGATGTCGGCCCGGCGCACTTCCGCCGCGAGGTCCTTCGTGCCCGTGTGGCAGATGGTGACCGTCGCATTTTCCGAACGGCGACTGAACAAAAGGCCCATCGGGCGCCCCGCGGTGACACCGCGGCCGACCACGACGACCCGCGCGCCCGACGTCGGGATGCCGTACCGAGCCAGGATCTCCACGCACGCACGCGGCGTACACGGCAAGGCACCTTCTTTTTGGAGGACCAGCCGGCCGAGGTTCACCGGGTGCAGGCCGTCGGCGTCCTTCTTCGGGTCCATCAACTCCAGGACGGCCTGCTCGTCGAGGCCCTTCGGCAACGGCAACTGCACGATGTAGCCGGTGCAGGCAGGGTCCGCGTTCAGCTCGAGGACGACCGCCTCGACCTCGGCCTGGGTCGCCGTCGCGGGGAGCTGGCGCTCGAAGCTGGTGATGCCGAGCTCGGCGCAGTCACGGTGCTTGCCCGCCACGTACACGTGGCTGCTCGGGTCGTCGCCGACGAGGATCGTGCCGAGCCCCGGCGTCAGGCCCCGTGCGACGAGCGCGCCGACCCGCTCGGTGAGCTCCGCCTTGATGGTCGCCGCCGTGGCCTTGCCGTCCAGGATCTGTGCCGTCATGGGCCCAGTGTCCCATCGCGATCAGTCGTCCTCCCACGGAGGCGTCTCGTTCATCTTCTTGTAGTACATGGCGAGATGATCCCTGACGCGGTCCACGTCGCCCGGCGGGATGTCGACTCCCCCGCGGCCACCCATGACGACGTTCGCGACGGCCATGATGCCGCGTGGCACGGCGCGCAACTTGCCGTCGATGACGTCACAGATGAGCAACTTGTACGACGTGAAGTTGTAGGGCTTGTTCTCGTCGTACCAGAGGTGGGCGTCCCGGTACTTGGCGTTGGGACCGTTGTCGGCGCCGGCCCAGCTGCGGACGCGTTTGTCGGCCTCCGCGCCCTTCCACTCATGGTCATCAGGTGCCAACGGGTAGTTCTCGAAACCAGGGACAGCCATGGGAACCTCCAACCCACTCGATCACACGAGCAGATCTACCCCACAGAATCAGCCGCCGACCGCGATTTCGGCCTCCGCTGTCGCGTCCCCGGGCGTCCGCCTCAGCTCCGCGAGAACGACGGTCGTCACGGCCACCATCGGGACCGCGAGGAACGCGCCGGGGATGCCACCGACGATCCCGCCCACCGCCACGCTGCCCGCGATGACGATCGGGTGCAGGTTGAGGACGCGGCCGAGGATCAACGGCTGCAGCACGTGCCCCTCGACCTGCTGGATGAGGACGCACGCCGCGATGATCAAGATCGCGTCCGTCGGACTCCCGTTGGCGAGCGCGACGAGCGCGCTGACAGCGCCCGCGGTGATCGGCCCGACCAGGGGGATCAATGACCCGATGAACGTGATGACGACCAGCGGGCCGACGAGCGGGATCCCGATCACGAGCAACGCGACACCGGTCGCCAGAGCGTCGAAGGCCGCCACCGTCGCCACCCCGCGCATGTACCGCGAGGCCGTGAACCAGGCGCGCTCGAGGGCCGGCCGCACCTGCGGGCGGTGGTGGGCGCCGAACACCCGCATCGCGGTCTCGCCGAGCCGCGCGCCGTCCTTGGTGACGAAGAAGGTGAAGAAGACCGTGAGGAGGCTCATCACGACGAGTTCCGCTGCGGTCACCGCTCCGTGCAGGGCCTTGGCCCCGACGCCGTTGCCGGAGGCCCGCGCACTGTCGTAGGCCGCCTTCGCGTCAAAGTTGAAATGGGACTTGAGGTAGCTGTCGACGTGATCCCAGCCATCGCTCAGGCGCGGCCCCAGGTCATTGAGTTGCGCGTAGAACGAGTGGCCGGCGAAGGTGAGCAGCCCCACGAAAATCGCGACGCAACCGAGCACGACCGCCGCCG
>JAVEEB010000035.1 GCA_030840665.1 Frankiaceae bacterium
GTCTTGACGTTGGCCTTGGTCACGACCACCGGAGTGAGGAGGAACGCCGGAACGATCTTCGAGCCGTTGTTGTAGGACTTCGTGTCGTTGACCTCAGGTGCCTTGCCGGCCTGCAGGTCCGACACCATCTTGACGACCTGCGCGACGAGCGCACGGGTGTCCTTGTTGATGGTGGAGTACTGCTCGCCAGCGATGATGGACTTGATCGACTCGACTTCGGAGTCCTGGCCGGTGACAACCGGGATCGGCTTGCCGGCGCTCTTGACCGACTGGATGATCGAGCGGGCCAGCGTGTCGTTCGGGGAGAGGACGCCGTCAAGCGTCTTCGTGCCGTACGTGCCGGTCATGAGGGCGTCCATGCGACGCTGCGAGTTCTCAGGCTTCCAGCCGTCAGTGGTGACCTGCTTGAAGTCCGTCTGGCCGGAGCCGACGACGACCGTGCCGGCCGTGATGGCGGGCTGGAGGACGTCCATGGCGCCGTCGAAGAAGACCTTGGCGTTGGCGTCGGTCGGTGAACCGGCGAAGAGCTCGATCGTGTACGGGCCCGTGGCCTTCTTGGCCTTCATGCCGTCAAGCAGGGCCTGACCCTGGAGCTGGCCGACCTTGCGGTTGTCGTACGCGACGTAGTAGTCGAGGTTCGGGGTGTTGAGGATGAGACGGTCGTGCGCGATGACCGTGATGCCGGCCGCCTTCGCCGCAGCGAGCTGCGTGCCGAGCTGGCTGCCGTCCTCGGCGCCGATGATGATGACCTTCGCGCCCTTGGTGATGAGCGCGGTGATCTGGCCCTGCTGGTCAGCAACGGTGCCAGTCGCGGCGGCGTACTGCACGTCAGCCTTGAAGCCGGCGGCCGTGAGGTCGGTGTCGTAGAGACCGCCTGCGAGAACCCAGTTCTCCGAGGTCTTCGCCGGGAGGGCGACGCCGATGAGCGAGCCCGCCGCGAAGCCCGCGCCGGCCGCGGCACCCGTGCCGGTGCTGGTCGTGGGGGGGGTCGTGGTGCTCGACTTCGATGAACAGGCCGTCAGCGCGATGAGCGCGACGCCAGTCACCGCGATGGAAGTCCGTGCAATTCTGCGCATTTGAAAGTGCCTTTCTCCGGACGGAGAGTTGTAGACGTTCGGAGCAGGCGCTGCGAACGTGTTCTAGCTGGGTCACACCGTCTACGCGACGTGCGACCGCCTGCAGACTAGCGGCCCTGCAGCGAAAACAAAGCGCTGCGCGGGTCTGTAACGGAATCGTTGCCGGTTCGTTGTCAATGCGTCGGTCTAGCTGTGGACCTCGGCCTCGACAGGCAGCTCTTCGGAAGCGGAACCGACCGGAACCGCGGCGACCGGCTGAGGACCCGACCGGAATCGGTTGGTCATGAACCCGATGAGCGATGGGCGTCCCTGGTTCTTGTTGTAGACGTCGAGGGCGACCGCGATCAAAAGCACCAGGCCCTTGATGATCTGGACCCGGTCGGAGCCCACACCGAGCAGCTGCAGGCCGTTGTTGAGCACGGCCATGACGAGGCCACCGACGATGGAACCGATGACGGTGCCGACACCACCGGAGATGGCTGCGCCACCGATGAACACGGCGGCGATGGCGTCGAGCTCCCAGCCGAGACCGTCCTGCGCGCCGGACGCGCCCGACCGTGCCACGAAAATCATGCCGGCCAGCGCGGAGAGCATGCCCATGTTGGTCATCACGAGGAAGTTGACCCGGCGAGTGTTGACGCCGGAGAGCTTCGCGGCCATGCCGTTGCCACCGACGGCATAGATGTTGCGGCCGATGATGGTGTTACGCGCAATGTAGGAGTAGATGACGACGAGCACGGCCAGGATCAGCCCGGAGATGGGGATGCTGGTGCCGGGCCGACCACCCGCGAAAAGCATCGTGGCGTACCCGATGATCGCAGCCAGGATGGCCAGCTTGACGAGGCTGACCCACAGCGGGGCCATGGTGGAGTGCAGCTTCGACTGGACGCTGCGAAGGCGCATCTCGCGGTAGATGAGCGCGAGGATCAGCACGAGGCCGATGAGCAAGGTCAGGTTGTTCTTGCCGGTGTCCGGCCCAACCTCGGGCAGGTAGCCCGCGCCGATTTTCTGGAAGCCGGCGGGGACGGGCGCGGCAGTGGAGTTGCCCAGGTACTGGTTGGCACCACGGAAGATGAGCATGCCGGCCAACGTGACGATGAACGCGGGGACTCCGACGATCGCGACCCAGAAGCCTTGCCAAGCACCGATTACGGCACCGATCAGGAGGCCGGCGACGACGGCGAGGGGCCACGGCAGGTGCTGGTCGTTGATGAGGAGAGCGACCGCGATCCCTGAGAACGCGGCGACGGAGCCGACGGACAGGTCGATGTGGCCGGCGATGATGACCATCACCATTCCGATGGCCAGGATCAAGATGTACGAATACTGGGCGGCCAGCTGAATCATGTTGGCGGAACCCAGCGTCAGGCCATGGGTCCTCCAGTTGAAGAACAACAGGATGGCGGCAAGCACGAAGACCATGCCGAACTGGCGCCCGGCGGACGTGCCTCCGCCGAACATCTTGCGCAGGTCACTGATGGAACTCATCTGGCTACCCTCTTCTTCGTGGAAGTCATGCTCCTCATCAGCATCTCCGGCTCTGCCTCGGAGGTCGCGATGTCATTGGTGATTTCGCCTTCGAAGATCGTGTAGATCCTGTCGGTGAGGCCGATCAATTCCGGCAGTTCCGACGAGATCAGGATGACGCCTTTTCCTTGTGCAGCGAGCGCGTTGATGATGCCGTAAATCTCGAACTTCGCTCCGACGTCGATGCCACGGGTGGGTTCGTCGAGGATGAGCAGGTCGGGATCGGTGAACATCCACTTGGCCAGGACGACCTTTTGCTGGTTGCCGCCCGATAGCTTGCTGACACCCTCGTCGACGGTCGGCGTCTTGATGCGCAAGCTCTTGCGGTATTCCTCGGCGACGTCGTGTTCCTTGGCGTCGTTGACGACCGAATGCTTCGAGATCTTCTTCAGCTTGGCCGAGACGACCGAGCGCTTCACGTCATCGAGGAGGTTGAGGCCCAGCACCTTGCGGTCTTCGCTGACGTAGGCCATGCCGTGATCGATGGCGTTCATCACCGTGCGGATCTGGATGTCCTTGCCGTCCTTGATGATCTGACCCGACACGAAGGTGCCGTAGGAACGGCCGAAGATGCTCATCGCGAGCTCGGTGCGCCCGGCACCCATGAGGCCGGCGATGCCGACGATCTCGCCGCGACGCACGTACAGGTTGGAGTGTTTGCAGACCATGCGGTCGGACACCTGCGGGTGCAGGACGACGAGGTCTTTCACCTCGAAGAAGACCTCGCCGATGTTGGGCGTGCGATCCGGGAAGCGGCTCTCCATGGAACGGCCGACCATGCCGCGGATGATGCGATCCTCGTCGACACCCTCGGCGCGCACATCAAGCGTCTCGATGGTGCGACCGTCGCGGATGATCGTGACAGCGTCAGCTATTTGCTCGATCTCGTTCAGTTTGTGCGAGATCATGATGGACGTGACGCCCTTGCCCTTCAGCTCGACGATGAGGTCGAGGAGATGCTCGGAGTCGCTCTTGTTGAGGGCCGCGGTCGGCTCGTCGAGGATGAGGAGCTTGACGTCCTTGTGGAGCGCCTTCGCGATCTCCACGAGCTGCTGCTTGCCGACGCCGATGTTCTTGATGAGGGTGTCCGGGTCGTCGCGGAGTCCAACCCACGTGAGCAGTTCCTTGGCGCGCCGCTTGGCGGCCGCCCAGTCGATGATGCCGAACCGGCCCGGCTCATTGCCGAGGAAGATGTTTTCGGTGATCGACAGCTGCGGGACCAGCGCCAGCTCCTGGTGGATGATGGCGATCCCGGCAGCCTCGCTGGACCGGATGTTCTTGAACTGGACCTCCGCCCCCTCGAAGAAGATCCGCCCCGTGTAGGTGCCGTACGGGTGCACCCCCGACAGCACCTTCATCAGGGTGGACTTGCCAGCCCCGTTCTCACCGCAGATCGCGTGGATATCACCTCGGCGCACGATCAGACTGACGTCCGAGAGCGCCTTAACTCCGGGGAATTCCTTCGTGATTGTGCGCATCTCCAGGATGGCCGGCAAAGCCGTCACCTCAGTGCCTCCATTCGGCGGGTGAGCACGGCGGGCCGGCATCACTGGTGTCGAGTTTAGCCATCGGCGCGCGTCCCGCTAGTGACCTTTGGCGCGCACGTCTTGCATTGGTCCCGAGCATGGTGCCGGGGCTGTTCGCATGCGGTGCGCCGGTCAGCATAACTGCACCTAGGGGCACTGAACACGCCGTTGTGAAACCGTGACCATCGTGTCGCGCGGGGGGCTCAGCCGGCCGCCGTGGCCGCTGACGGGACGAGCAGCGCAACGCACTCGACATGCGCCGTCATGGGGAACAGATCGAACGCACGCAGGGCTTCCAACCGGTAACCCAGCGTGGCAAAAGACGCGACGTCACGGGCCAATGCAGCTGGGTCACAGGCGACGTAGACGACAGCCCGTGGGGCCGCTGCGGCGATGTCCTCCACGACCCCTCGGCCGGCGCCGGCCCGCGGGGGGTCCAGCACGACCACATCGACGCGAGCCATCTCGGTGCTGATGGCACGGACGAGACCCGGTTCGACGAGTGCACGCCGAACGTCCACCGTCTCGCCCAGGTTCGCGACGGCGTCCTCCACGGCCGCGGGGCTCGATTCGACCGCGACAACCCTCCCGGAAGGGCCGGCGAGAGCGGCCAGGGCTCCGGCGAACAGACCGACCCCGGCGTACAGGTCGAGGACGTGGTCGCCCTTTTGAACGGCCGCGTACTCGTGCACGGTCGACACGAGCGTCTCCGGCGAGGCCGGGTGGATCTGCCAGAAGGATTGGAGGCTGACGCGCCAGTCCCGGCCGGCAGCGCGCTCCGTCACCGTCGCGTCCCCGTCGTACATGACGATGTCGCGCTTGTGACGCCGCGCGACGGCGACGGTCGGGTCCGGGTGGTGCGGCGCGACCGTCTGGCTGCGGCGGGCTTCGACGACGATGGCCCGCTGGCCGGTCGAGGAGACGATGGCCTCGACCGAACCCGCCCCCGGCCAGGGGAGGTCGGTCACCCCCAGCTCACTGACTGCCGGGTGGGCGATGAGGCAGGTGTCGATCGGGTGGATGTCGTGCGACCGGTGCCGACGCAGACCGGCGCGACCCTGGGCGTCCACCGCGAACCCGACGCGGGTGCGCCAGCCGAGACCGTCGGGCGCCCCGCACTCTTCGACGTCGACCACCACGTCCATGCCGGCGAGCCGCCGGAACTGCTCGACGATGACCTGCGCCTTCAAGGCGCGCTGCGCCGGGAGAGCCACGTGCTGCCAATCGCAGCCGCCGCACTTGCCGGCGCCGGCGTGCGGGCACGGGGCGGGCACCCGATCGGGCGAGGCCTCCAGGACGTGAATGGCGTCAGCCCGTAGATAGGAGGGCCGCACCTCCGTAATCCGGCACCGCACAGTTTCACCGGGAAGCGCGTGCCGGACGAAGACCGCCTGGCCGTCGAGGCGCGCCACGCAGAACCCGCCGTGGCCAGGAGCGCCGACCTCGAGGACGACGATGTCGTCGATCGACCGGGTAGCCGGATGGGGCCGGGCGCTCGACTGGGCCTGCGGGGCGGACTGGGCCTCCGTGGACTGGTGCTGCGGGGCGGACTGGGGCTGTGCGGTGGAGCCGATGTCTGTCACGGCTCCAGTTGTACAGGCATCGGCCTATCGACCCCTCAGGCGGCGAGGCCGACGGACCGCTCCACCACTGCCAGAAAGGTCTCCACGTCGCGCACGAGGTCATCGGCCTCCCGTTGCGTCGCCGCGTCGGGCAGGCCGGCTTGCGCCGCCGCCCGCTTGGTGGCCCCGGCGGCAAAGAACGCGGCCCACTCGACGAGCTCGGGCGCCACCGACCCCAGCAGGGACCAGGCGCTCGATGGCCGGCGGCGCGAACGCCCGTCGACCCTCGCCCGGGCGGCGAGAACGGCGGCGGCGGCGCGCAGGGCGGCGAGGTGCGCCGTGGCGAACCGCTGCGCCGGATCCGTCTCCCAAGCGGCCTCGCGCAAGGTCACCTTCGCCGCGTGCATAAGGCCGGCCGCCGCCGCCGGCAGCGGTGCAGATTGGATGGGCGCGTGGACGGCCATGACGTCTCCTCACTTGTCGAACACTTGTTCGAACAAGAACAACGTACCCCCGCCCGCCGACAAAACGCCAGAGCGGCTCGACACTGTGCGGCCCGCGTCCGATACGGTCCCGTTATGCGCCTGTCCCGCCACCTCGCCGCCGCCGCCCTGCTCGCCGCGCTCCCCCTGCTCGGCGCGTGCACGAAGGGCCCGGTCGGCAACACGAACAACCACATCACCAACGGGCCGCCGTTGCCCGAGGTGCACCCCACCCCGGTGACCGCAAGCCCGTCCGCCGTCACCTCGTAACAAGCGAGTGGCCTGCGGCCAGGACCGTGCCGCCTTGCCAACCGGCTCAGCCGATCGCGTACACAACCGCCACGGTGACGGCGACGTCCTGGGAGCCGACCTGGATCTGCGCGGCCATCGTCGGCATCGGCGCCGAAGCCGCGAAGTCCATGGCTGACTTGCCGTAGTACGGCTGGTTGCCGGCGAGGACCGACTCGTTGATCGAGATGACGGTCCCGAGGCTCACGCCGGCGAGCTTGGCGTACTGCTCCGCCTTCGAGCGCGCCTCGGCGAAGGCCCGCTCCCGAGCCTGCGAGAGCAGCGCCGAGTCGTTGTCGAGGCTGAGCGAGAGGCCGTTGAGCCGTATCGCGTCCCCGCCGGCCGCGACTGCGGCGGCGATGACGGCACCCGCCTTCGAGACGCTGCGCAGTTTCGCCGTGAGCTGCTGCGTCGCGACGTAGCCGTTGATGTGCGAGGTGCCGTCGTTGTCGTACCGGTAATTGCCCTGTACGGACACGCCCGCTGTTTGCAGGTCGGGGTCGGCAACTCCCGACGACTTCAGCGCGGCGAGGACGTCGCGCATCGACTTGCTCGCGGAATCCATGGCGGCCGAGACGTTCGCGGCGCGCACCTCCACGCCGAGCGAGAGCGAGAGGATGTCCGGGGTGCC
>JAVEEB010000064.1 GCA_030840665.1 Frankiaceae bacterium
TGCCCCTCTGGATGAGCGGTATGGAGTTGTCACCCCCCGGCGTTGCGTGATCCGAGGGACAGACGTCAGTGTGGGCATGCGTCCACGAGGCGTCAAACCGAAAGAATACCGGGCGCATTCCGTGCCCCTGACGGGCGGAGGGCGACGGTGCTGCGCACGGCCGCCTCCTACGACGCCCGCGATCTTCAGGCCCGACGACTCGCCTCCGGCACGACGGTCAGCGTCATCCTCCCCGCCCGCGACGAGGCCGCGACGATCGCGGGGATCGTGGGCGCCATCCGGACCGACCTGATGGACGATGTGTCCCTCGTCGACGAACTACTGGTCGTCGACTCGGGCTCGTCGGACGACACCGCTGCCGTTGCCCTCGCGGCCGGGGCGCGGGTTGTTGCCGCGGCCGAGGTCCGGCCGGAGCTCGGCGACCGGCCCGGCAAGGGCGAGGCGCTCTGGAAGGGGCTCCTGTCCACATCCGGCGATGTCGTCGTGTTCCTCGACGCCGACCTCGAAGAGTTTTCCTCGGCGTACGTCGTGGGCCTCCTCGGTCCGCTCCTCACCGATCCGTCGGTGTCCTTCGTGAAGGCCGCGTACGACAGGCCACTGCTCGCCGGCGGGCAACTCCTGGCGGAGGCGGGCGGGCGGGTGACCGAGCTCGTCGCGCGGCCGCTGCTCAACGCGCACTGGCCGGAGTTGTCCGTTGTCGTGCAGCCGCTGGCGGGCGAGTACGCGGGCCGACGTTCGCTGCTCGAGTCCTTGCCGTTCGTCACCGGCTACGGCGTCGACCTCGCCTTGCTCGTCGATGTGTACGACGCGGTCGGGCTGGGCGGTCTCGCCCAGGTGGACCTCGGTCGCAAGTCGCACCGGCATCAGAGCGACGTCGCCCTCGGGCAGATGTCGGCGGCGATCTGGCGGACGGCGCTCGACCGGCTGGACCGCACTGGCCGCGTGAAGCTGAGCGACGATCCGGGCGCGACGCTGACGCAGTTTCGGCGCACGGGAAACGGCTTCAGCACGGTGACGTCAGAGGTCGTCCTCGACGAAAGACCGCCGGTCGACACGGCGATCCGGGAGCGCTTCGGCATGTGAGTTCCAGCCCTCAGGGGCACGCAAGCGTGAGCTCGTCACTGCGCAGCCGCCGCAACATTCGGGCGGGTTCAACGAGCTCTACCGAGTGGCCCGCAGTAGCGATAGCTCCGGCCGCCTACACGTCTTCTGAGACGCCGAGCAGAGTTCCACCGTCGGTCTGTGCCCTCGAGCCGCACGCCTCCCGCAGCGACTGAGGCGGAATCGTCCAACATTTCCATTTGCCTTCGTCCGTGCAGGACTCTTACGGTCGCCAACCCGAGTGACCAACCTGGCGCGACGCACTCTTTTGGCGCAGAGCGGTGTGCGTGCTTCGACCCTCCTGCCGTTCCCTTCCGCGTGCCGTTCCCGGCGCACCGCACGCGTCGCGGGCCGTGCGCCGGCCGTCGCATCTGGGTGATGCCGTCCGGGGAACCGTCAACGAAACCGCATGACGGGCGAAGCGACAGTCGTCTGCGCATAGCCGGTTGTACTGTCGCATGCATGCTCGCACTGCCCGCCGGACCCACACTCCTCGTCCGAACGACCTACGGCGATGACGACGCCTGGGACGCGGTACTCGACGCGGCGTCACGGCCCCCCGACGACTGGGCGCCCTCGCTGGCAAAAACGCGGCCGGCCTCGTCCACGAATACGTGCTGCCGTTCCTAGCGATAGACGACCCGACACTCGACGGCGCGCACTGGACACGCGTCAAAGCTGCCGTCCCGCCGCACAACCAGGGCGCGTCCGTGCTCTTCATCGCTGACGACCGCACCCTGACACATCCAGACAAGCCGCTACTCGTCGTTGACCTCGTTGAGTTCGAGGGCAAGCAGCTCACGCCGTTCCCCTGCACGCCGGCGACGCTCTTCGACGTGCAGACGAACCTGAACATCACGAACCTCGACTGGGCAAACTTCGCTGACAATGTGGACCCTGACGGCGTCTTCCGCGGCTTCGCTGGCTAGCGCACGCCCTCGGAGGATGTGCTCATGCACCGAATCCCAGGTGCCGAGCCAGTCGAATCTAGTCACAACGCATCTGTTCGAAGGTGCTCCACCGGTACCGGCAGCGAGTGCCGCCGCCGGTTCCGCGGTAGAGGAGGAAGTCGACCTCTATTGACGCGATTGCGGAAGTTGTGCCGCCAGGCTCTGCCGCTCACGTGTCACCGTTCGGTACGCAATAGGTTCCGTCAGGTCAGCTTGGGCTCGCTGGGCTGCTCCACCGGGCTGCGCATTGCCGCATCAGCAACCCGCTCTCGTCCTCGTTCCACGTGGACTGGGCGCCTGTTGTCGCGTCGATGAGCACGGCGAAGTGGTAGCGCTCGCGGCGGGAACGACACCGGACTCGGCGGTGGTTGACCGGGGCAACTGTGCGGGGCGTGGGGGTCCACCTCGAACACCCCGACCCACGCCAGCGTCGCCCGAAATACGGGGGCACTGCCCGTGCCGGACCAGCCGAGCACCGACGCTGTCGCTCTCGCCTTCGTGA
>JAVEEB010000167.1 GCA_030840665.1 Frankiaceae bacterium
CGCCTGGACGCGCACCACCTCACCCCCTGGTCCCTCGGCGGCGACACCAACCTGCGCGACCTCGTCTCCTTGTGCTCCCACCATCACCACCTCGCCCACGAAGGCGGCTTCACCGTCACCCGGGCCGACACCGGGCGCATCGTCGTCCGCGCCCCCGCCGGCTGGGAAATCATCCCCGTCCCCCAACTGCCCCCCAGCCGGTCTCAACAGCTCACCACCGCGATCGAACAAGCCGGCGTCACCATCGACGAACACACCCTGCCAACCCAATGGGGCGGCGACAACCTCGACCTCGGCCACGTCATCTGGACCCTAATGCCACAAACACCCCACACCGACCACCCGCCGACCCAACCCCCGACCGAACCGCCGAGCAACCCACCGGCGTAACCGCCGGCGCGTAACAGCTAGGGCAACCGCCGACGTTTCCGCGGAAACACTCAAACGCGGGAAGCCTTCGCGACTGCATCCGCACGACCGAGCCGTCAGGGGCGCAGACCGCGGTGTGCGAGGTCCGCCGACGCGCAACCGCCGACCGAACCGCCGACGCGCAACCGCCGACGCTTCCGCGGAAACGCTCAACGGTGGAAGCCTTCGCGACTGCATCCGCACGAACCGAGATGCCGCGAGATGCCGTCAGGGGCGCAGGCCGCGGTGAACGAGGTCCGCCACCGCGAAGAGGAACAGCGCGATGCCGATGAAACCGTTCGCCGTGAAGAACGCGCGGTTGATCCGTGACTGGTCGTTGACCTTAACGATCGAGTGCTCGTAGATGAACGCGGCCGCGGTGATCGCCAGGCCGACCCACCAGAAAACACCGAAGTGCTCAAGGACGCCGAACCACGCGAAGAGCGCCATCGTGACGGCGTGCGTCCAGCTGCTGATGTGCAACGAACCGCGCCCGCCGAACCTCACAGGCACCGACTTCACGCCATTGCGGATGTCCGCCTCGCGGTCCTGCAACGCGTAGATGACGTCGAACCCGCCGATCCACAAACCGACCGCGACACCGAGCACGACGGCCGGCCAGGACCAGCGGCCGGTCACGCCGATCCACGCTCCGATCGGGGCGACCGCCTGCGCGAGCGCGAGCACGGCGTGCGGTGCCCAGGTGAATCTTTTCGCGTACGAATAGAGGGTCAGCGGGATGAGGGCCAACGGGGCAAGGAGAAGTGAAAGCCGGTTGAGCCCCGCCGCCGCGACGAGGAAGACCACTAGCGCGACGAGCATGCCGATGACCGCGGCCCGAACGGGCAGTGCGCCGGTGACGAGCTCGCGATTGGCGGTGCGGGGGTTGAGCCCATCGACGCGGCGATCGATGATCCGGTTGGCCGCCATCGCGAACGTGCGCGCTCCCACCATCGCGATGGTGATGAGGACGACCTTGTCCCACCCGATCCGGTATTCGCCGAAGGGCGGGATGTTGTCGACGCAGCCGGCATAGCAGCGCGCGGACATGTGGCTGCGCCAATAGTCCGGCGACAACATGGCGGTGAGCGCGGCGATGTAAGCGAACGGCAGCGCGAACACCGAGTGCTCGATCATCACCAGCCGCAGGAACTTGCCGACCGTCGACCGGGGCAGCGCTGGTGGAGCGACCGCCGAGTCAGCCGTCACGGGGCCGACGGTCACAGGCCGAACTCCGACCAGCGGGCGTCAACGCGTCGTACAACATCAGGATCTTGAACGATCGCGTCGGGCCACCCTCGGTGATAACCCTCCTCCGGCAGCTTGCGCGTCGCGTCGAGGCCGAGCTTGCCGCCCCAGAATTGTGAGTACGCGCTGTGGTCGAGGTGGTCGACCGGGCCTTCGCTGAGCAGCATGTCGTGGCGGTAGTCGACGTTGCCGAACGCGCGCCACGCGACCTCGCGGTAGTCGTGCACGTCACAGTCGGAGTCCACGACGACGACGAGCTTCGTCAGCGAGAGCAGCCCAGCGCCCCAGATGGCGTTCATGACTTTCTGGGCCTGCTTGGGGAACCGCTTGTCGATGCTGACGATGCAGCAGTTGTGGAAGACGCCCTCGACCGGCAGGTCGTAGTCGACGATGTCCGGGACCGTCATCTGGATGAGCGGCAGGAAGATGCGTTCCGTCGCCTTGCCGATCGGGCCGTCTTCCTGCGGCGGCTGGCCGACGACGATCGACTGGAACAGGGGGTTCTTGCGCATCGTCATGCACTCGACGTGCAGCACCGGGAACGGCTCGATCGGGGTGTAAAACCCTGTGTGGTCACCAAAAGGGCCCTCCGGCAGTCGCTCCCCCGGCTCGACCCAGCCTTCGAGGATGATCTGCGCATCCGCGGGCACCTCGAGCGGCACCGTCAGGCACTCGACGAGGTCCACCCTGTCGCCGCGCAGGAAACCGGCGAACAGGTACTCGTCGATCCCCGGCAGCGGCGCGCTCGCGGCGTACGTGACGACGGGGTCGCACCCGAACGCGATCGCGACCGGCAACCGCTCGCCGCGCCGTTCCGCCACCGCGTAGTGCGACGTCGAGTCCTTGTGGATCTGCCAGTGCATGCCGACGGTGTTGCGGCTGTGGCGCTGCAGGCGATACATGCCGAGGTTCCGGGCGCCGGTCTCCGGGTGTTTCGTGTGCGTGAGGCCGAGGTTCATGAACGCCCCGCCATCCTGCGGCCACGTGTGCAGCGCCGGCAGCAGGCCGAGGTCGACCTCGTCGCCCTTGAGCACGACGTCCTGCACGGGCCCGGACCTCACGTGCTTGGGCGGCACTCCGCGCAACGAGGCCAGCTTGCCGAGACCCTCCCGGATGCCGGCGAACCCCGGCGCGATTTCCGGCTTCAGGAGCTCGCGGATGCGCTGCCCGATGTCGTCCAGCTTGTCGACGCCAAGGGCCTTGGCCATGCGCCGCTCCGTGCCGAACACGTTCATGGCGAGCGGCATGGTGCTGCCGATGACGTTCTCGAACAGGAGCGCCGGGCCGCCGGCGCGGACGACGCGCGTGACAATTTCGGTCACCTCGAGGTAGGGGTCGACGGGCGCGGTGATGCGGCGCAGGTCGCCCTCCTTCTCGAGGGCTTTCAGGAAGTCACGCAGATCGTCATAGGCCACGGGGGCGATTATCCGCCGCCTGCCCTCTGGGCCTCGCACGCCGCCCCGGACCATCGCATTCGTGCCGCGGAATGGCCGCACGTGCAGACGGCAGAACTGCGAGACTGCGAGGCATGGAGCAGATCACGACCGAGGCCGAACTCCGCGACCTGCTGGGCTTCCCCGCTGAGCGGACGGCCACCAAGCAGCGGCCATGCCTCGACCCCATCGACAAGGCGTGGTTGGCCGCCTCACCGTTCTGCCTCGTGGCGACGTCGGCCGCGGACGGCAGCTGCGACGTGTCGCCCAAAGGCGACCCGGGCGGCCTGGCGCAGGTCCTCGACGACACGACCATCGCCCTGCCCGAGCGCCCAGGTAACCGCCGCGCGGACGGTTACGTCAACGTGCTGAGCAACCCGCATGTCGGGCTCATCTTCCTTGTGCCCGGCCGCAACGACACGCTGCGCATCAATGGTCGGGCGCGGCTCGTGAGCGACGCTCCCTTCTTCGACGACATGCTCGTGCGGGGTCACCGGCCGGTTCTTGCCCTGGTCGTCGACATCGACGAGGTGTTCTACCACTGCGCGAAGGCGTTTCTCCGTTCGGATTTGTGGGACCCGAACACTTGGGACCCGGCGGCGTTGCCGACCCGCGCGCAGATCGCGCAGCGACTGGAACGGCCTGACGAGAGCCTCGAATCCCTCGAGCGGTACTACGGTCCGGACTACGAAAAGGGCCTGTATTGCGCGCCGTGAACGCCCGCGCACGCCCGAATTGAGCCATTTCGATGCATAAGGGGACCTCAGGTGTGCACCCGCAACAGCAGGCAGTGCAGACTCGAACTGCGCACAGTCCGGCTCCCGGCCGAGGGTGAGCCCGTCGTACACAGGAAATCCTGAGGAGACCAGCATGGTTCCGACCCGGCCGTTCGGTACGACGGGCATCGAGGTGAGCCGTCTCGGGCTCGGCGCGTGGCAGCTCGGCCGCTCGTCGACGTGGCTCAACGGGCCGTCCGAACGTGAAGCTGTGGACCTCGTCCACGCGGCCGTCGACGCCGGCATCAGCTTCATCGACACCGCCCCTGGCTACGCCGACGGGCAGAGCGAGTTGAACGTCGGGGCGGGGCTGCGTGGTCGCCGGGACAAGGTCGTCCTGTGTACGAAGTTCGGCCACACTCCCGAGGGCGGCAGCAACTGGGAGTCGGGCGCGATCCGGGCCTCGGTCGAACGCAGCGCGCAGCGACTCGGCACCGACCACATCGACATCGTCGTGCTGCACAACCCGCCGCCGGAAGTGCTCGACGGCAAGCAGAGCGACCACTACGAGGTGCTCGAAAGTCTTGTGGAGGAAGGACTTATTCGCGCGTACGGTGCCTCGGTCGACAACAGCGCCGACATCGACACCGTCCTCACGACGTCCTCGTCGAACGCCCTCGAGGTCCGCATGTCAGCGCTGTACCAGGAGCCGTGGGACGCGATCGGCCGCGCACACGACAACGGCGCCGGGGTTGTCATCAAGGTGCCGCTCGAGTCGGGCTGGCTGACCGGGAAGTACGGCCGCGACGCCCGCTTCAGTGACGTCCGTTCACGCTGGACGCGCGATGAGGTGACCCGCCGGGCGGCCTTGGTCGACGAGTTCCGGGCGCTGCTGCCGCAGGGCATGGGCCTCATCTCCGGCGCGCTGCGTTTCCTGCTCGCGCACGAGGGTGTCTCGACCGTCATCCCCGGCACGAAATCCCTGACGCAGCTGCAGTCCACGCTGGGCGCTGCGGGCGATCCCCTCCCGGCAGAGACAGTGCAAGAGATCCGGACCTGGTACGCCGAGAAGCTCGGAGCCAAGCCCCTCAACTGGTAGCGCCGCTCCCGTCAGCCCTTTGGCGGGTGAGGGCCGGTCAGCGATCGCCGGGCAAGTGCGGAGCAGATGGGTCGTGTTCAATGCTCGAATGCGCCCTTCGTTCATCACGCCCCCGCCCTTGACCCGCGGCGATCGCGTCGCTGTGGTCTCGCCGTCGTGGGCTGCACCCGCCGCGTTCCCCGCTGTGCACGAGCTGGGCATGCAACGACTGCGCGAGCATTTCGGGCTGGTCCCCGTCGAGTACCCGACGACACGCCAGCTCGGAGCATCACCTGAGGAACGCGCTCGCGACCTGATGGCCGCCTTCGCCGATCCGGACATTCACGCGATCCTGGCGACCATCGGCGGGGACGACCAGATCGCCGTGTTGCCGTACCTCCATGCGGACGTCGTACGAGCGAATCCCAAGCCGTTCTTCGGCTACAGCGACAACACGAACCTGCTCAACTGGCTGTGGCACCTCGGCATCGTCAGCTATCACGGCGGTTCGACGATGGTGCACCTCGGTCGAGGCGGCGAGCTGCATCCCGTGTCTGCCGGATCCCTCATGGCCGCCCTGTTCACGCGCGGCGACGTTGAGGTGCACCCCGTCGCGACGTTCAGCGAAGACGAAAGGGACTGGGGCCACCCCTCGGCGTTGGTGACCGCAGGGGCTGTGCAGCCGGGCGGCGACTGGACGTGGCATCAACCCGACGCGCTCGTGACCGGCCGCACGTGGGGCGGCAATCTCGAAATCCTGCATTGGAACTTGGCGGCCGACCGCTGGATCCGGCCGGTCGAGGACTACGCGGGCTGCGTCCTCATGGTCGAGACATCGGAGGAAATGCCATCGGCGACTGAGGTTTTCCGGATGCTGCGCAACATGGGCGAACGCGGGCTCCTCGAGCAGTTCCCGGCCGTCATCCACGGCCGCCCGAAAGCGACCGACGGACGCAATCCCGCGGCGCCGGCTACGCGTGAGGCCTATCGGCGCGACCAGCTGGAAGCCGTCCTGTCGGCGCTGAGAACGTACAACGCTGCCGCCATGGTGGTGTCGGGCGTGGACATCGGTCACACCGATCCCCAGTGGGTGCTGCCGTACGGCGGGGAAGTCACCGTCGACGGGCCGGGGCGCCGGTTGACCGCCCACTTCTAGCCGAACGGCAGGGGCGCACCGCAGAAATCGTCGTCATAGCGAGCGAATGTGCGGTGCGCATCCCCTGCCGAGAGGTCCTCAGCTCGCGCGCACCAACCGGCCACGCCGGCGGGAGCGCACAAGGGCGATCGGAAAGACGAGGCCGAGGCCGCCGGCGACCGGGAGGGCGGAGGTCGCTGGGGCCGAAAACTTTTCCACCGCCGTGGGCACGCGCAGGCCCTTCCAATGGGACGCCGGCCACATGACGAGGACTGCGCGCCCGACCACCGAATCGATCGGAATCGTGCCGAACTCCCGTCCGTCGCGCGAGTCACCCCGGTTGTCGCCCATGACCAGCAGTTGCCCCTTGGGTACGGTCACCGACGTGAAGCTCAGTCTGAGCGAGCTGGTCGTGTTGACTCCCTGCGTATACGCCGTCTCGTCGAGTGGCTGGCCGTTGATGAGGAAGTGATCGCTGGCGTCACAGCAGCTCACGACATCGCCCGGCAAACCCACGACCCGCTTGATGAAATCGGTGCCCGACGGCGCGAGGCCCACGAACTGGCCGAACCTCTTGAAGGCGCGCTTCACGGGGTTGGTCGGCATCGTCGGCTTGCTCAGCTCTGGCCAGCCTCCGGTGCGCTTGAACACGACGACCTCGCCGCGGTGCGGGTCGCGGAAGTCGTACACGAGCTTGTTGGTCATGACCCGGTCCCAAGTCATGATGGTCGATTCCATCGACGCGCTCGGGATGACGAACGCCTGAAAGGCGAACGTCTTGATGAGCACCGCCAGCACGACGGCCAGCGCAATGAGCAGCGGCAGTTCTTGCCAAAAGCCCAGCCGTTTGCGCTTCCGCGGCGCGACCGAAGCGTTCTCGACCCTGTCAGACGCGACGCCGTCGGTCCCCATGTCCACCCCCGTCAGCCGACGTCAAGCAGCAGGACGTCGAAGCCGCCGCCGGCGACGAGCGCGCAGCCCGGCGAGGGGCAGCACGAGGGCGACGGCGCCCAACGACGGCACCGCACCCATCGCGCCGGACGGGGGCGTCGAGAACTGCTCGACGGTCGCCGGGACACGCAGGCCCTTCCAGTGCTCCCGCGGCCACATGACGAAGACGGCGCGGCCCACGACCTTGTTGATCGGGACAGTGCCGAAGACGCGCGCGTCACTCGAGTGCTCGCGGTTGTCGCCCATGACGAACAGCTCGCCGGCCGGCACCGTGACCGGGCCTTTCCAGCCCATCTGCGCGGAGCTGCCTTGCACATACGCGGACTCGTCGAGTGGCTGGCCGTTGACCAGCATCCGGTTCTGCGCGTCACAGCAGGCAATGGTGTCGCCGGGCAAACCGATGACCCGCTTGATGAAATCAGTGCCCGACGGCACGAACCCGATGAACTTCCCGGCGTCCTGGATGGCGCGGCCGAGGCTGCTCTTCGGCACATCCATGTTGGTCAGTTCGGGCCACGCACCGGTGCGCTCGAACACGACAACCTCGCCGCGGTGCGGGTCGCGGAAGTCGTACACGAGCTTGTTGGTCATGACCCGGTCGTTCGTCATGATGGTCGATTCCATCGACTCGCTCGGGATGACGAAGGCCTGGAACGCAAACGTCTTGATGAGGACGGCCAAGACAACCGCCAGAGCGACGAGGAGCGGCAATTCCTGCCAGAAGGTCAGCGGCTTGCGCTTGGCCTTCCGCGCCACCACACCCGGAGCCGCGACGCCCTCAACGGTGGCTGGCGCCACAACGTCAGACCCATCGGGCGCCTCGACCACGGTCGAAGCGGCAAGAGGCGCGCCCACCTCGGGGATCGGCTCATCCTGACGGCGGTGCTTGCCGCCCTCGTCCGGGACCGTCATACGCGCATCGTCCGACATCCGTCTCCTGCTGAGCTCGACTGGCACGTACTCACGCTGATCGCGGCTTTGGTGACGCCACCGTAGGAGTGCTTGCCCACGAAAACGAGGTTGATGAGGAAATAGTTCGCCATGAGGCAGCCGAAGGCGACGAGCGAGATGGTCGACGCCTGCTTGCGCCAGCCGGCGGTTGTGCGCGCGTGGAGGTAGGCGGCGTACACCAGCCAGGTCACGAACGACCACGTTTCCTTCGGATCCCAGCCCCAGTAGCGACCCCAGGCCGACTCGGCCCAGACCGCGCCGGCGATGACCGCGAACGTGTAGATCGGGAACGCGAACGCGACCAACTTGTATTCGACCCGGTCCAGCGTCTTCGCCGGCGCCAGGCGCACGGCCATCGACACGAAGCCGCGCGTCGGGGCCTTGCCTGCGGCGTCCAGCGCTTCGTAGCGACGGCGCACCAGGTGCATCACGGCCACGACGCCGGCCACCATCAACGCGCCGGTCGCCGTGAGGATCGCGGTGACGTGCACGAGCAGCCAGTACGACTTCGACAGGATCGGGACCAGCGGGCCGGCCGCCGAATACAGCGCCATGCCCGCGACCAGCAGGTAGATGGTGACCGGCATCATCACCCAGAGCCCGAGATAGCGCACCTGCTTGGTGATCAGCAGCGCGAGGTACACGGTGACGGCGACCAGCGAGACGGCCAGCGAGAACTCGTACATGTTGCCCCACGGCACGTGACCCGCCGCGAACGCGCGCGTCAGGACGGCGCCGATGTGCAGCAGCCAGCCGACGACGGTGGCGCCCACGGCGGCGATGCCGAGGTGGACGGGCCAGCGCCGCTCGGGCGCGGCCGGCGGCTCGACCGGCGGCACCACGGATTCACCGACGCCCGACCAGGCGCCTACGAGGACCGGTTGCCGTGCCTGCGCCTCGACGGTCGCGGGCGTCGAGGCAGTCGCGGGGGTCGCGGCAGTGGCGACCGCGCCGCGCGTGCCGTAGGCGTATTCGAGCGCGAAACCGATCATGGCGAGGAAGTACGCGAGGAGCGTCCACTGGAACAGGTGGTTCGAGAGGCCAGACCATTCGAGCTTGGTCACGCGTGACCCTCCTTGCCGTCTGCGCCGGACATGTGCGCAACGAGCTCCGCGAACTCGTCCTCGAAGCTGTCGCCTTCGCGGCGCGAAAGGCCGCCGACCTCCACCACGCTAGCTCCCTTGTCGTCGCCGGTTATTCGCGCCCACACCCGTCGTCGGCTGACGAACAGGGATAACAAAAGCCCGACGACCATAACGATCGCCGCGAGCAGGGCCGTGCGCTTGCCTGGATCATGGTTGATCGACAACTGCGTCCAGTTGGTCCAGCCGGCGAACGTGGCCGTGTAGCCGTTGGGCAGCGTCCACGACTCGCCGACCTTGAGGGTCTTCGTGAGCGGCGCGCCCTTGTCGAGGAACGGCATCATCTTCGAGGTGTCGAGCGTGTACACGGTCTGCGACGAACCGCGTTCGTTGAGGTCGCCGTGAAACGCCAGCAGGGTGACGCGCGGGTCGTTGGGCGCGGGGAAGGACGATGACCCGTCCTCGGTCCAGGTCGGCGAGAACGTCGCGCTGAACGCCAGCTGCTCGGGCTTGGCCAGCTTGACCTTCACCGCGCCGGTCGAGGTGAGGTTGTTGTCCCCGGCGTTGGGCCGCGTCGGTTCCGTGTCGTTGTACACGACGTTTCCGGACGGGTCCCGTACGACGACGTGCAGCGCGAAGCCGTGGCCGATGAGGTAGACGTTCGTCGGCCCGTCGAGGAAACCCGACGGCACGCCGAGCGGGTGGTTGGGGCTGATGACCGCCTGCCTCGGCGCGGCATCCGGGCTGGGCCGCCACGTCACGGTGGCGCCGAAGTCCGACGGCTCCCCCGTGTCGAGGTACGTCGCGTCGAACCCATCCAGGTGCACGCTGAACGGCTCGATCCCCCGCACGTCGACCACGCGACCACGGTCGAACGCGTTGTACTGACCCGGAATGTTGGCGAACGTCTGCCCCTGCACCAGCACCACACTGCCCTTGTAACCGAACAGTCCGCCGGCGGCGATCCCGATCAGCAGCAGCACGAGCGCGTAGTGGAACAGCAGGTTGCCCCACTCGCGGACATAGCCCTTCTCGGCGCACACGGCGTCGTCGCGCACGACTGTGCGCCAGCGACGCCGGCGCATAGCGGCCGCGAGCCGTTCCCGTTCAGCGTCCGGATCAAGACCTGTCGTGTACGACGAGAAATACGCGAGCCGGCTCAAATTTCGGGGAGCGCCGGGCGGTGGCATCCCGACGGTCGCGAGGTGCTGGCGCAGCCGCGGGACCACGCAACCCACCAAAGAAATGAACAGCAGCAGGTAAACCGCGGCGAA
>JAVEEB010000171.1 GCA_030840665.1 Frankiaceae bacterium
GGGCGTGCGCCCGGCCCACCCGGCGGATCAGCGGACGGTGTAGCGGACGGCGTCGGTGCGCATCACGTCGCCCGACTCCTTCACTGCCATGAAAGTGTGCTGGCCGTTGCGCAGGCCCGACGTGCTAAATAGCTTCTGCTGGGTGCGGCGGGTGTCGCTATGCGTGTCGACGCGCTTGACGAGCTTGCCGTCGATGTACACGTCCACGACGCCCTGATCCGGGCTGCTCGCGCCGACCCAGTCGACGCCCGTCCCAGTGAAGGCGTACGAAATCGAGGCTCCCGTGTCCTTCGTCGAGTGGACGTCGTCCAGGTAGTCGCCGCGGAAGCCGACGTTGAGCGTCGTGGCGCCGACGGGCAGCGTCGCGAGGTACTGCGTGCTCAGCGTGATGGTGGTCCCGGACACGGTGTAGTCGGCGCCCTTCGCGAGCGCCTTCCCGTTCGCCGTGATCCCTGTGAACTCGTCCGGGTCGCGGAGGACAGCGAAACTGGCCGCCGCCGGGGCCTTGGTGTCGAACGACAGCGAGGACGGGTCGATCAGGTTCGGCTGGAGCACATCCAACCGGTCGATCAGCATAAAGCTGCCCGACTTCATCACCACGCGCAGCGTGTGCTGCCCGTTGGTGAGGCCGTTCGTCGTGAACACCGTCTGCTGCGGCACGTGCGGAGCGCTCGGGTCGCTGTATGCGCTGATCGTCTTCACCAGCTGCCCGTCGATGTACACGTCCGCGTCGCCCTCCGACGAGTCGAGTTCGGTCAGGTACGAGACGCCGGTGCCGGTGAACGTGTACGAGAACGAGTCGCTGCCGGGATGCTCCGCGTAGTGAACATCGTTCTGGTAGTCGCCGTAATTGCGGCCCGAGCTGTAACCCCACTGGCCGGAGTACACGATTCCCGGGTCGGTGTCGTTTACGCTCGTGGTGCGCGTCGGCCCGGTGGACGTCGAAGGTGCGGGGTTGCCCGTGTCCGTCACCTTCACCGTGAGCGGCTGCGAGGTCGCGGCGACCTCGGCCCCGCCGTTACGGGTCCACGTGCCGCCGTACTTCATCCCGAGCGCGTCGTCGTTGACCGTCACCGTCGAGCCCTTGTCCGGCGTCACCTTGAGCAGCCGGACGCCGTGGATCGGCACGTCGGATGCCGTGAATCCGTTGTCTGCGCGGCCCAAATCCTTGCGTGCCCACAGGTCGCGAACCGTCGCTCCGCCCTTGAGGCCGATGTCGGACCACTTCGCCGTCACATCCGACTCGGCTCGGCCGAGGTTGAATAGCGCGACGGTGTAGCTGCCGTCGGCGTTCAGGGCGTACCAGACCTGCTGCTTCGAGGCCGTGGAAACGGGACGGGCGGGCACGCCCGCCTGGTCGACGGCGACGACCTCGGGGTTGGTGAGCAGGTCGACGCCGAATTGATCGAGGTTCGTCAGGTCGTTGCCGGTGTACATCGGCGCAGCGGAGATCGCCCACAGGGTGGTTGCTGTGCGCCGCTCGTCCGGGGTAAGGCCGTCCATCTTGCCATTGCCGACGTCGAGGGAGTCGAAGTCGTTCCAGCCGCCCGGGCCGGCGTGCCGCCACCAGTCCGCCGCCCGTGGGAAGAGCCGGTTGATGTTGTCCCACTGCGTGAGAGCTTCGCCGCCGCAGTAGCACTCGACGTCCCACTCCACGCGCCAGCCGTTCGCGTACTGCTTCCAGTAGTCGGCGTTGTTGATGTCAAGCGCCCAGGAGAGCTCGAACCAGATGTTGCGCTTCTTGAGCGCCTTCGACCACGCGGCGACGTCGTCGCGCGCGTCCACCGAGCCGTCGCTGATGCCCGAACCAGGGGTGACGCTGTCGAACTTGACGAAGTTGACGCCCCAGGCGGCGAGCTGATCGACGATCGAGTCGACGTATTTCTGGGCGCACGGGTTTGAGAAGTCGATGCGGTAGCCGATCTTCCAGTAGTCGGACTGCTGCGTCGGCTGCTTCACGATGTCGTGTGTGGTGCATCCCGGCGCGTTGGCGATCGGGTACGCCTTCTCGTAGACGTCCGGCGAGATGCCGGGGATCAGGTAGAGGCCGAACTTCTGACCGTTGGCGTGCACGTGGTCGATGACCTTCTTCAGCCCCTGCGGGTAGAGAGTCGCACTCGGAGTGGGGCGGCCATTGGCGTCGGGGCCGTCGTTCCAGCCCGAGTCGACGTTGATGTAGTCGTAGCCGGCCTTGCTCAGCTTGGCCTTCATCGCGTCGGATTGGGCGATGATCTGGTCGGCGGTGATCCACTTCGCGTTTCCCGAGTAGACCTGCATGCTGTAGCTGCTCCAGCCCATGTACGGCTTGAGCGCCCACGCGTCGGCGGTGGAGGCCGCCGGCTGGATGGGCGCGGGCACGTCCATTGCCTTCGGCGATGCTGTCGGCTTCGGCGCGCTGGTCGGTGCGGGCGTGCTCGTAGGGGCGGCGGTGGGGGTTGGCGTCGCCGTCGGCGACCCCGTCGGGGTCGGCGTCGCGGCGGCGGGCAGCGCGACGGCCACCATCAGTCCCAACGCCGCAACCGTAACGGCCGCGGCTTGCAGGCCGCGACGCGCGCGTGTCATGCGGATCATGCGTTCTTCCTCTCTGAAGAGCCCGGCGCTTCGGCGCGTCAGGCGGTGATGCGGTGGGCCGTCTTTGGGTAGGGCGGGAACGCGTTGGCCGGGTCAGTCCCGGACCAGGTCGAACAGCGGATGCGGACGGTGTGGCGGGCATCCGCGTCGAGCCCCTCCTGATCGAGACCTGCTCGGGCGGCGGCCGTGAAGCCATCCGACGTAGGACCCCCTCCTAGAAAATGTCGGTTATTTGACAGTGTCAATTAACCGTGCCTAGTGTGTCAACAGCAAACCCAAGAAGGAAGACCAATGATTCTCGCGAAGCGTGTCCTGAACCCGATTGGATCCCCTCGACTGACATGAACGACCAGACCCTTCAACTCGCCTGGCGCGAGCCTGCAACGCGCTGGGAAGAGGCCATCCCGATCGGCGACGGCTTCCTTGGGGCGATGGTGTTCGGTGGCGCGGCCGGCCGCTACCAGGTGAACGACGCCACCGTGTGGTCGGGCACGCCTGACATGCCCGCCGACGAACTGCGTCGCGTGCTCGCCGGGGGCGCAGGGCCCGAGCGGCTCGGCGAGGTGCGCGCAGCGCTCGCTTCGGGCGACCTCGACCGGGCGGAGGAGCTCCTGCTGACCTTCGAGGGGCGCTACAGCCAGGAGTTCCTGCCGTTCGTCGACCTGAATGTCGAGTTGCCGGGGGCCGTGCCCCTGCCGGGCTTGCCGGCGCGGGTGCTCGACCTCGACCGCGGCGTCGTCGAGGAGTCGCTGCAGGTGGGCGGTGCGCGTGTCGTACGGGTCTCGCGCGTCAGCGCCAAAGCTCTCATCGTCGAGCTCACCGCGGACGCTCCGCTTCCGGAGGTCCGCATCGCCCTGAGCACACCCCTCCGCGAGCTCGGTCGCAGCACGGCCGACGGGATGCTGTCGCTCGACATCGCCGTCCCGATCGACGGCGCGCCCCTCCACGAACAGTCCGTCCCGCCGCTGCGCTACGCGGAGCCGGGCGTCGGAACCTACGACGGCTTCGCCGCCGCGGTCCTCGCGGTGCGGAGCGACGGCACGACGGACACGGACGGCTCCGTCCTGACGATCCGTCATTCCCGTCGGCTGCTGATCGCCCTCTCGTCGTCGACCCGCGCTGAGTCGTGGTGGGCCGGTGCGGACGACGAGTGGCGGACCGTCTCCGCGGAGACGATCCGGGACCGCGCCCGGGACCGCGTTCTCGAGCGTCTCGCCGGGATTACGGGAACGATCTCGGATGACGAGCCGCGTCATCCGGTGGCGGCGCGGTTCGCGATCGGAGGCCGGCGCGAGGGGCGCTGGGACGTGGAGTCCGACATCCTGCGCGGGGGCGACGACGGCCTTAAGGCGACCGTCGCCGCCGAATACGGTCGGTACCTCCTCACCTCGTCGTCGCACGCCGGCGGCCCCGCCGCAAACCTCCAGGGCATTTGGAACGGCGAGCTGCGTCCCGCGTGGTCTTCGAACTACACCGTCAACATCAACACCCAGATGAATTACTGGGCGGCTGGCCCGCTCGGGGTGACGGCTCACGCCGAGCCTCTGATCGCGCTCGTCGAGCGCATGGCCGCCACCGGCCGCGACGTCGCACGCGAGCTGTACGGCTGCCGCGGCTGGGTCGCCCACCACAACAGCGACCTGTGGGGCTGGAGCCTCCCCGTCGGCATGGGCCACGGAGCCCCCAGCTGGGCGATCTGGATGATGGGTGGAGTCTGGCTCACCCACTCCCTGTGGGACCACTACGAGTTCGCCGCCGACCAGGACATGCTGCGCGACCGGATCTGGCCGCTCCTGCGCGGCGCGACCGAGTTCTGCCTCGACTGGCTGCAAGTGGACGACGACGGCGTGGCCTTCCTCGCTCCATCCACCTCCCCCGAGAACTCATATGTCGACGCCGAAGGGACGCCCCGCGCGCTCGGCCTCACGGCGACGATGGACCGCGAGCTGATCCGTTCACTCTTTCATCGGGCGCTGCGCGCGCTCGACGCGCTGGGCGCGACCGACCCGCTACGCCCGGAGATCGAGGCGGCGCTCACCCTCCTGCCCGAGCCTGGCATCAGCGGCGACGGGCGGCTGCTCGAATGGTCCGAGGAAGTCCCCGAGCACGAGCCAGCCCACCGCCACCTGTCGCCGCTCGTCGGCCTCTACCCCCTCGACCTCATCACCCCGCAAGAGACGCCCGCGCTCGCCGACGCGGCGCGGCGCTTCCTCGACGCCCGCGGGCCCGG
>JAVEEB010000182.1 GCA_030840665.1 Frankiaceae bacterium
CGCCCGCGATGACGCCGATGACGAACCCGGTGGCGTTGGCACGGTTCGGTGTCACCGGGAATCGCCGCGCGAGCGCCCAGATGAGCGCGTACGCGCCGGCCGTCAGGATGCTGTACAGCGCGAGCGACTCGTGACCGGCGAGTCTCGACCGAAGCAGGTAGATCAGCGCGTACGCAGTAAAAACCACGCTCAGCCCGGCGCTGACCGGTCGGACGTTGTTGGCGGTCAGCGTGTCGAGCGCGAGACGGAATTGGGCAGGCGTCACCAGACCGGCATGGACAGGGCGGCTCATCCGCTCCAGCTCGGCGCTTGACGTCACGTCTACGGCCATCGAGTCAGGTATCGACCTGATCCCCTTTGGCCTGAGCATCGACCTAATGTCGACGAGCCTGCTCACCGAGCGGAGTGCCCGTCAAGGGCAGGGTCGCGTACCAGGCGTGACGGGCACCCGCCAGCTCGCCGCGACCACCGGATCGGCAAACGGACTCCCGCCAAAGGCGCGATGTGCCGACATCTCGGGCGAAGGCACCCGCACAATGGCGCGTACCCCCCGCAGAACCCGAAGGATCCGCCCATGAGCCGCGCTGTGACCCGCGCCTTGACCCGCGCCCGCGCCGTACGAGCAGTCGTTGTCCTCCTGTCCGTCGCGCTGCTCGGGACCACCGCCGTCACCGACGCCCAGGCGGCACTCGCCCCCGCCCTGGTGACGGGACAGGACATCGGCTGGCCCATGTGCCCGGCCGCCTTGGGTGGCAAGGACAAGCCGATGCCGCCGGACGCCACCGCGGGCTTCGTGATCCCCGAACTCAACGCGGGTCTCGCGTTCGTGGCGAACCAGTGCCTGGCGGGTCACTACGACTGGGGCCGGCAGCGCAACGCGAAGCTCGGCGGCTACCTCTTTCCCAACTACCCCGACGCGCAGATGCTCGCGGCGGCCGTGACCGGCCGCTATGGGGCTTGCTCGACGTTGCAGTGCCAGCTGGTGAATTCGGGGTACGCGCAGGCGAAATGGGACGTGGAGCAACTGGCCACCACCGGGGTCACCCTGCCGATGATCTGGGTCGACATCGAGCACCAGCCGCGCCTCAACGGGACGCGCATGTGGTCGAGCAACATCGCCAACAACCGCCTCGTCCTCGGCGGCGTGTTCGCCTACCTGCGCGAACACCACATCCGGATCGGCGTCTACTCGTACCCCAATGGCTTCAACCAGATCGTCGGCAACTGGGCCCTGACGTACCCCGAGTGGATCCCGACCGGTGGCCATCTCGCCTCCGAGCGCCTCGCCCGGTGCGCCAAGCCGGGGTTCTCCACCGGCCCCGTCTGGATGACTCAGTCGACGCGGCTGATCAAGGCCTACGACATCGACGACGACACGATTTGCCCGGCCGCGGCCCCGGCGACGGGCCTGATGTTCGCCGACCCGGTCACGAACGGCCCCGTCGTCGGCCCGGTCAGCGACGGCAAACTCACCCGATTTGCGCACCTCTACCTGCGGGTGGGCAGCCGGGGGTCCGCCGTCGTCGCGTTGCAGCACCGCCTGCGGGTGCCCGCGACCGGCACCTACGGCCCGGCCACCGTCTGGGCCGTCGCCCACTTCCAGCAGCTGCGAGGCTGGCACGGCAGCGGGATCGTCAACCTGCGCACCTGGGTCGCCCTCGGCGCCTGAGAAAGCCGAAGCGCACCGCAGAAATGACCGCGATGACGATCGTTTCTGCGGTGCGCCTCGTGCAGATTGGTACGACGGATCAGTCGTTCACGTAGTCGAGCCACTCCTTGTATTGCGGGAGCTGGCCACGGACGACCTGGCCGTACATCTCCAGAAGGTGCCTGGTGACGGGGCCGGGGACGCCCTTGCCGACGGCGCGGTCGTCGACCTCGACGAGCGGCACCATCTCGGCGGCCGTGCCCGTGAACCACGCCTCGTCCGCGAGGTAGAGGTCCGAGCGGGAGAGGGTCGCCTCGACCACCTCGTAACCCTCGTCGCGCGCCATCGTCATGACGGACGCGCGCGTGATCCCGGCGAGCGACCCGTCCACCAGCGGCGGCGTGACGATCTTCTTGCCGAAGACGACGAAGATGTTCTCGCCCGTGCCCTCGGAGATCCGGCCGTCGGGCGTCAGCATGATGGCCTCGTCGTACCCCGCCTTGAGCGCTTGGATCTTGGCGAGGGACGAGTTGATGTACTGGCCCGTCGCCTTGCCCGCGGGCGGGATCACGTTGTTGCCGATGCGCTGCCAGCTCGAGACGGCCGCACGGACGCCCTTTGTGGCGGCGTCCTCACCCAGGTAGGCGCCCCACGGCCAGCACGCGATCGAGGCGGCGGTCTTGCTGGGCAGGGGGTTGAGGCCCATCTCGCCGTAGCCCAGGTAGAACAGCGGGCGGATGTAGCAGGACTGGATCTCGTTCACCCGCACGAGCTCGCGGGTGGCCTCGACGATCTCCTCGGGCGTGTACGCCGGCCGCATCATGTAGATGTGCGCCGACTGGTAGAGCCGCGCGATGTGGTCGCCGAGGCGGAAGACGGCCGGGCCACGATCCGTTTCGTACGCGCGTACGCCCTCGAAGACGCCCCACCCGTAGTGCAAGGTCGGGTTCAGGATGTGGACCTTGGCGTCGTCCCAATTGACGAACTCGCCGTCCATCCAGATCTTCTTGGTAGGCGTAAGCGGCATGCGAATGGCTCCTTGGACTCCGATACGGCGTGGCTGACGACAGCGCCACGCCCAGTATGGCTCAGGCGGCTGCTCCAGCCCAACGAGTTGGCCGAGACGCGGCGAAAGCGGTCGCCGCGGAGCACACTGGCGGCAGCTCTGGTGGCGAGAG
Organism: Frankiaceae bacterium; assembly: GCA_030840665.1. Lineage (GTDB taxonomy): Bacteria > Actinomycetota > Actinomycetes > JAVEEB01 > JAVEEB01 > JAVEEB01. The sequence goes on from JAVEEB010000182.1 coordinate 2,827, forward strand.
GAGCGCATGACGCAGGTGGATGGCTTCGACGAGTTCGTCCGCTCGCGCGGTGACGATCTGCGGCAGTTGGCGTTTCTGCTGACCGGAGACCGCCGCGAGGCCGAGCGCCTC
>JAVEEB010000255.1 GCA_030840665.1 Frankiaceae bacterium
GCGCGGCGCGCCGACGCCTCGGAGAGGTCACGTATCTGCGCGACGACGCGATACGTGTCACCTCTCTGGCCAGCTGTCGCACGCGCACGCTGGTCCCGCGAGGTGCCGATGGGCCGTTGCGCTTCAGCCCCAGCGGCCGCTGGATCGCGTACGGTCAGGGGACCGTCGTGTCCGCCGATGGCCGCAGCATTCTGCGGCCACTTGGCGCCAAAGCGGTCGACTGGACATGGGTGGCTCACCACGATGACCTGCTCGTCGGCGTGACCGTCGCGGGCGGAGTGGTGTATGGCCGACCGGGCCAGACGCCGAGACGGTCTCAGCCAGACGGATGGGGCGCGTTCGGCGTTGTCGCCGACCAGGACGGCTCGCGGCTCGCGATCGCTCGCGGCAGTGATCGCCGCAACCGCGACGCGCAGATCTGGACGGCCGATCCGGACGACCCGGGTCGCCCCCGACTCGCCTACCGCTTGCCCAACGCCACCGCGGCCGTCCAAGTCGCGGGGTTCACCCCCGGCGGCCAGATCCTCTTCTGGCCAAACCGGCTCGGGTCAGCGTCACTCGAGGCCGACGGCCTTGCCCTCCAAGCCCTCGCACCCGGGCTCCACCAGGTCACGACGGTGACGACCTCGATGCTGCTCAATCGCGACTGGATCGCTCGCTGCGGACAGCGGGTCGCGCTCACGGTGGGGGGCGACCGGCGCGCGAACCTTGACAAGGCCCTCGCGCTCTCAGAGCCACCCAATGTGCGCGTCGTGGCCAACCTCGCCGGTGGCTCGCGCAGCTGGATCTCCCCAGACTGTACGCCCGACGGACACATCATCGTCGCTGCCGCCGGCCCCAACCGCCACGAGCACAGCTTCGGCGACGAGCGCCGCTCGATCTGGAGCGTCTCTCCCGAGAGCGCGCGACGCGTACGGCTCACGCCATCCCCGCCGACCCACATCTCCGACGAGGATCCGCGCGTCTCGCCCGACGGGAAATGGGTGATGTTCGTCCGCAGCGGGCCGCTGCGACGGGAACGCCTACCGGGCCGCCTGTACCTCGCCTCCATCACGGGCACCCGGCTCGTGGGACCACTGGCCACGATCGGGCCCGGCGTCAGCTACTACGGAGAGCCAAGCTGGCACGACCAAGTCGACTGGCACGTCGTCAGGTAACGCAGCAGACACGACGCCAGACTGCATGATGACGCGCCGGGTCACGCTGCCCGTGCGTGCGGAGCGCGACTGTCGCCACGCTCGGCCGCCGAGTGGTCGTTTCACACGAAGAGAGCCCACTGGAAGGCGCGTCAAGGTCGTACGTTCGAGTAGCATCCGAAATCGGGGGGATCGTGAGATGAGGATGTGCGTGACGAGGCATCGTGCGGCCCGATGGGCGACCGTGTCAGTGATGCTGGCTGTGCTTGTGGTAACCGCGTCCGCAGGCGCCGCCGCCAACGTCACGCGACCACGTCTCGCCGCCAACGCGAGCGGGAGCGACCGCATCGCGCTGGGGACGCTCGACGTCAACTCGTCTGCGCGAACGGTGTGCAGTGCGCGACTGAACCGAGGCGGCCGCGTTGGGCGACTGGGAACCCTGCGAACGGGTCCGGGCGGCGGAGGTCAATGGCGATGGACGATCGCCCGTGGTGCTCCGGGCGGTCGCTGGACCGCCCACGTGACATGCGGCACCCGTCATCGCGCCGGGTCGCAGATCACGTTCTCGGTGCCACAGCCTGTCGAGCGCGCCACGGGACGCGTACGGCTGGTCACACCGGGGACGGCGCGAGGCCACGCCACGAACACCTACGCCAGCAAGCGCGGCGGTAACGGCGCCGCTGGTGCGAACCCTTATCCCCAGGGGCAGTGCACCTGGTGGGTGTGGTCCCGGCGTCCCGACCTGCCGTGGTTCTCCGGCGACTCCGGCAACGCCAAGAACTGGATCTCCAGTGCGCAGGCTCGCGGGATCCCGACCGGCACGGCGCCTGTGGCGGGAGCGGTCGCGGTCTTCCAACCCGGCCAGTACGGCGCCGGCGGCTACGGGCACGTCGCCTACGTGGAAAGCGTCCAAGGCTCCAATATCGTGATCTCGGAGGCCAACGCCGGTGGCCCTCCAGGCTCCCGGCGCACGATCGGCTCGTCGGGCCTGCGCTTCATCTATGGCGGCCAAGCCGGCAACGGACCTGGAGCGGCGGCACCGGCACCGCCACCGCCTCCTCCTCCAGTACCCGCCGGCACGTTCGCGCATCACGTCTACCACACCTGCGCCAACGGGGAGTGCGGCCTGCGTGCACACAGCATTCCAAGCGTCAGCGCGCCGGTGACGGCGATCAGGAACGACGGAGACGTGGTCGGCATCGTCTGCCAGATCACCGGTGACCGGGTCTCCGGCAAGGACGGGTCCTCGTCGTCGGTGTGGGACAAGCTCGCCGACGGCAGTTACGCCAGCGACCTCTACATCGACACGTCGGGCACCAACGGTGCGTTCAGTCCGCCCATCCCGCGCTGCGCTCAGGCCTCCGTGCCCCAGCCGGCTTCGCCGGCCCCCGTGCCGCAGCCGTTTGCGCCGGCACCCGTGCCGGTGACGCACTACAACTGCGGATCGACGACGAACACGCTCGGACATTACGTCCCCGCTGGTAAGCATTGGGCGAATGACTTCGTGGCGCAGGGCAACGTCATCAGCGGCGGCTTTCTTCAGCTCGTCGCCAACACCGACGGCCAGGACCACCGTGCCGCGATCGGCATCTACACGGGCGGGCCCGACACCCTCGGCGCCGTCCTGGGACAGGTCACCGTCCCCGTCTCAGGCAACGGTGGAATGAGCTTCACATTCCCGCAGCCCATCCACGTGACGCCGGGTCAGCGGCTGTGGGTCGCCGCCGTCGGGATCGGAGATTTCACCGCTTCCGACGAGGACAACGGCGGCACCGACGGCTGCTTCATCGGGCATGTCGACGGGACACGATGAACAAGCCGACGATGGGCGCGAGCGCGACACGACAGTGGCGTGCGGCAGCAGGACGCTCCTGAGACCAGGCGGACCGGTGGCGTGCACCGTTGTAACGCCAGGGCGCTGGCGAGCTTATGCCTGGGGGAACTACGCATCGGACCACTCGGGCGCTTCGCCGTTGCCGTCGACGGCAACCGGGTCGCGGAGCGCGCGTAGCGCCTGCGCACGCGGCGCTCGGACGTGTCCCACGGTCACGCGCAATGGGACTTGGGGCGCTCGCGATCCTCGCGGCCCCCGCCGCGCAGCTCACGCTGATCGCCGGAGTCGCTGCGTCCAGCGCCGTGCTCATCGCGGTGGCAATCACCGACACGGCCCAAGCGGGCGTTCGGGCGCCAAGCACGCCGGCGTAGCCCCACGGGGCGAGCAGGCGACCGTCGCCGAGCCCGAGCGCTCAGCGGCTTCCGCTTCCGCCTGGCACGGGCAGCGAGGTCTCAGCCGGCGCGACTACTGCATTCCGTGCGACTGAGCAGCCGAGTCGCGGCGCGGCAGAGTGCCGCTCCCGCGTGAATGCAGGCCTCGACGGAGAACCCCCGTACCGCCGTGAGCGCATCGCGGGTGAGACCGTAGCCTGGAATTCGTAGGTATGGCTTCCTAGAGCCCCTGCCACCGTGGGACCACGTCGACTGCGCGTGGAGCGCCCGCTGCGGTCC
>JAVEEB010000344.1 GCA_030840665.1 Frankiaceae bacterium
GACTTCGCGGGCACTCCGATCGAGATCAGCGTGCGGATCCGGGAGAAACGCCAACGCGAAAAGTGACTCGCGCGACCGCGCCGCGCGGGCTGCGGTAGGGTCAACATCGTTCGCCGCGAGGCGGACAACGGGACGTGGCGCAGTTTGGTAGCGCACTCGGCTGGGGGCCGAGGGGTCGCAGGTTCAAATCCTGTCGTCCCGACGGCGAAGCTTCACGGGCGCGCCGCCGCAGAGGGGATCGGCGGCCGGCCGCGTCCGTTCGCAGGGAGGTCTCACGTGGCATCGCATGGGCCTGCCGGCGAGGATCGCGTCATCACGATCCCGAACGCGCTGAGTTTCCTTCGGCTGCTCGGCGTCCCCGTCTTCCTGTGGCTGATCCTCGGGCCGCACGCCGACGGCTGGGCCCTGGCCCTCCTGATGGTCAGCGGCATCACCGACTGGCTCGACGGCGTCCTGGCGCGCGTCCTCAACCAGCGCAGCCACTTCGGTGCACTGCTGGACCCGCTGGCCGATCGCCTGTACATCGTCTCGACGATCGTCGCGCTGACCGTCCGCGGCATAGTGCCCGTCATCCTCACCGTCGTGATCTTGTTGCGTGACGTGGTCATGACGGCGACGCTGCCGGTCCTGCGCCGCCACGGCTACGGCCCCCTACAGGTCCACTTCCTGGGCAAGGCGGCGACCTTCGCCATGTTGTACGCCCTCCCACTCCTCTTGCTCGGCGACGGCAATAGTCCGGTTCACGCCGCGTCTCGGGTGGCGGGTTGGGCCATGCTCTTGTGGGGCACGGGTCTTTACTGGCATTCCGCCTGGCTGTACCTGGGCCAGGTCCGCCAGCTCGTGAGCGCCCGCACGACCGCAACCGACGACGTCCGGGGGATCGCATGAAACGTGCCGTGGTCATGGCGGGAGGCGAGGGCACCCGGCTGCGCCCGATGACCGCGAACCTGCCGAAGCCGCTGCTGCCGATCGTCAATCGACCCGTGATGGAACACGTTCTGAGGCTCCTGAAGCGGCATGGCATCACCGAGACCGTCATCACCGTGCAGTTCCTGGCTTCCCTCGTACGCAACTACTTCGGCGACGGCGACGAGCTGGGCATGTCGCTGCAGTACGCGAACGAGGAAGTCCCGTTGGGCACGGCCGGCAGCGTGAAGAACGCCGAGGAGGCGCTCCGGGACGAGCCGTTCATCGTGATTTCCGGCGACGCGCTGACCGACATCGATCTGACGGCGCTCGTCGAATTCCACCGCTCGCGCGGCGCGATGGTCACGATCGCCTTGAAGCGGGTCCCCGACCCGCTCGAGTTCGGCATCGTCATCGCGGACGAGTCCGGTCGGATCGAACGCTTCCTGGAGAAGCCGACGTGGGGCCAGGTGTTCTCGGACACGGTCAACACCGGGATCTACGTCATGGAGCCGGAAGTGCTGGCCCACGTCCCGCGCGGCGAGGCGTCGGACTGGTCGGGCGACATCTTCCCCAAGTTGCTGGCTGATGGCGCACCGCTCTACGGCTACGTGGCGGATGGCTACTGGGAGGACATCGGCACGCACGAGAGTTACCTGCGCGCGCACGCCGATGTGCTTAACCGTCAGGTACAGGTTGACATTGACGGCTTTGAAGTGTCGCCCGGCGTGTGGGTGGCCGAGGGCGCTGAGGTCGACCCGGAAGCGCGGATCACCGGCCCCGCCTACATCGGCGACTACGCGAAAGTCGAGGCCGGCGCCGAGCTGCGCGAATACACCGTGCTCGGCAGCAACGTGGTCGTGAAGTCCGGCGCCTTCCTGCACCGCGCCGTCGTCAACGACAACGTGTACGTCGGGCAGGGCGCCCACCTGCGGGGGTGCGTGGTCGGGAAGAACACCGACATCATGCGCAACGTGCGCCTGGAAGAGGGCTCCATCATCGGCGACGAGTGCGTCGTCGAGGAGGAAGCCTTCATCTCGTCCAACGTGAAGGTCTACCCCTTCAAGACCATCGAGGCCGGCGCCGTGGTCAACACGAGCGTGATCTGGGAGTCGCGCGGCACGCGCTCCCTGTTCGGGCCGCGCGGCGTTTCCGGTCTCGTCAACGTCGAGATCACACCGGAGCACGTCGTACGACTGGCAAGTGCGTACGCGACCCTGCTCCGCAAGGGCTCCACGGTGACCACGTCCCGTGATGCATCGCGGGCCGCGCGGGCGTTGAAGCGCGCGGTGATCGCGGCCCTGACCGCCAGTGCGATCGACGTTCGCGACCTGGAGGTGGCGCCGACGCCGGTCATCCGCTGGGATGTGGCGTCGGGCGACGCCGTCGGCGGCATCATGATCCGCACGTCGCCTGCCGACCCGCAGTCCGTGGACATCCTCTTCATGGATGAGCGCGGCATGGACGTCTCCCAGGCCATGCAGCGCAAGCTCGAGCGCACCTTTAGCCGGCAGGAGTTCCGCCGTGCATTCCCGGGAGAGATCGCCGATCTCACGTTCCCGGCCCGCACGCTCGACCTGTACTCCCATGAACTGATCCGGGCCGTGGACACCACCGGTGTCGCACAGGCCAACCTGAAGGTCGTGATCGATGCGGCAGGCGGATCGGCGAGCCTCGTCCTGCCGCTGCTGCTCGGCCAGCTGGGCGTCGATGTCCTCACCGTCAACGGTCGGCTGGACGAGACACGGACGACCGAGAGCCTGGCCGAGCACATGGGCCAGCTCCAGCGCCTCGGCGAGCTCGTGTCGTCGTCGCGTGCCGCCTTCGGTGTGCGGTTCGACCACGTCGCCGAACGGATAGCGATCGTCAACGAACGCGGGGAGCTCATCCACGACGACCGGGCGCTGCTCGTGCTGATGGACCTCGTCGCGGCCGAGGGTCGCAGCGGCCGGGTGGCGCTCCCCGTCACGACGACGCGCGTTGCCGAGGCGGTGTCGCGGTTCCACGGGGTTGGCATTGAGTGGACGTCCACCTCGCCGGACGACCTGACGCGCGCCTCTATGGAGCCGGGCGTGATCATGGCGGGCGATGGTCGCGGCGGTTTCGTGGTTCCGGAATTCTCGTCCGCGCTCGACGGCATCGCGGCGTTCGTGCGCCACCTGGGCCGCGTCGCGCGCACGAAGCAGACCCACAGCCAAATCGACGCGCGCATCCCGCAGGCGCACGTCCTGCGCCGTGACGTGCCGACCCCATGGGCCGCCAAGGGGCTGGTCATGCGCTCCGTGGTCGAAGCCGCGGGGGACCGGGCGATCGACACCACCGACGGTGTGCGGGTGGTGGAGAAGGACGGTCGCTGGGCCATGGTGCTCCCGGACCCGGGGGAGGCGCTGACGCACGTGTGGGCGGAGGCCCCGGACGACGCGGCGGCCACCGCACTTCTGCAGGAATGGTCGTCCGTCGTCGAGAGCACCCACCCCTGACTCAGCGCGGCACCGACCCCCCAGGGTGATGCGCACTGCACAATGGCGGGATGACGGAAGCCGCCGGCGACGGGACCCCTGACCGGCCCGCCGCCCCCGCGGCTGGGTCGATGTCACTACTTGTCGACTTGGTGACGAATAGCCTCGAACCGGAGTACGGCGTCAGCGCCGCCCGTCGACGGGCGGCTGCCGCAGGCCCCAGCGTCGGTGCCCATGACGCCGGCGACCAGGATCCCGGCGTCGAGGATCCCGGTTCCCAAGGGGACGAACGACCGCCCCGTGCCTCGCAGAATGGCGGCGGCCTCAGCCGCCGAATCGCCGGGGTGGCCGGCCTCGCCGCTGTCGGCCTCATGTTCGGGTTGGGTGCCTGGCGGGCGCGTTCCGACGCGCCTGTCGCCTCACGTGCGCACACGAAGCTGGTCGACCAGGTGCGGTCGCTGACGACCAATGTCGATCAGCTGGCCACGACCGCAGCCGACCTCAGGGCTGCGTCGGACAAGCTTCGCGCCGAGGCGTTGAGTCAGGACGGCACTGGCGCGGTCGCGCAGCTCAAGGCGGCCGAAAACGCTAGCGCTGGTTCACCTTTGACGGGGCCTGGCCTGCACGTCCTCCTGGACGACGCGCCGACATTGGCGGGCCAGACGGCCGACCCTGCCTCCCGGGTCACCGACCGCGACCTCCAGCGGATCGTGAACGCGTTGTGGTCCTCGGGGGCCGAGGCCATCGCCATCGGCGGCGTACGACTGACCGCCCGCAGCAGCATCAGGAGCGCCGGCCTGGCGATCCTCGTGGACTTTCGTCCGGTGGCCCTGCCGTACGCCATCGACGCGATCGGAGACCCGGCCACGATCGAGAAGTCGTTCACGAGCAACGTGGCGGCCGCCGACATGCGCGCCCTGGCAACCACGTACGGCATCCGTTTCTCGGTTGCCCGCGCGAACACCGTGACCGTCCCGGCCGGCGCCGATCTCGAGCTACGGCTGGCCAGTCCGTTACCGTCGAGCTCGTCGTCACCTGCGCCAAGCACGACAACGTCCACTGGAGGCACTAGCCCGTGATCGCTGCCCTTGCCCTCGTCGCGGGCGTCGTCGCAGGTGTGTTCTTCGAACCGACAGTGCCGCTCTGGCTGACGCCGTACCTGCCGATCGCGGTCATCGCGGCCCTCGACGCCATCTTCGGGGCCGTCCGGGCACGTCTCGACGGCGTCTTCGACGAGAAGGTGTTCGTCATCTCCTTCGCGTCCAACGTCCTGATCGCGGCGCTCATCGTCTTTCTGGGCGACCAGCTCGGGGTCGGTTCGCAGCTGTCGACGGCCGTCGTCGTCGTTTTCGGGATCCGGATCTTCACGAATGCCGCGGCCATCCGACGTCACATCTTTCGCGCATGACGGCGGGGGACTCCGGCGAGCAGAGGTCGATGCGGGAGCTGCTGGGGTTGTTGCGCCCGCGGTGGAGCCGCGCCCAGGTCCTCGTGGGCGTCCTGTGCGCGATCGTCGGCTTCGCGGTGGCGGTCACCGTGAACGTCCAGCGGTCGCCGCAGGCACTCGGGCAGGCCAGCACCGAAGACTTGGTGCGCATCCTGTCCGACCTCACGCAGCGCTCGGAGCGGCTGCGCGCCCAGATCGCCCAGCTGCAGGCGGAGCACGACGCATTGGCCGGCTCCGGGGACCGGTCCCAGGCGGCCATCGACGACGCGCACCGGCGTGCCGACGTGCTCGGGATCCTGGCAGGCACGACGCCCGCCACGGGTCCTGGCATCACCCTGACCATCACCGACCCGGGTCACCTCGTCCCGGCCGACGAGATGCTCGACACCATCGAGGAGCTCCGAGACGCAGGTGCCGAGGCCATCCAGGTCGGGGAGGTGCGAGTGGTCGCGTCGACCTACTTCCGCGATGACGCGCACGGAATCAACGTTGACGGCGTGGTCGTCCGGGCCCCCTATCGCGTCGTCGCTCTCGGCGACTCCCACACGCTCGGGGACGCCCTCGGCATCCCGGGTGGGGTGCTGGACACGCTGGCGCAGTTCGACGGGGCTGTGGCGAAAGTAGTGGACGGCACCGCCCTTACGATCGACGCATTGAAGGTCCTGCAGCCTCCTCGCTACGCTCAACCCGCAGCGACCGAGAGTCCAGCGAAATCGCCCGGCTGAGCCGCGGCACCGAGGGAGACGCGTGTACCCCGACGATCTGAAGTACACAGCCGAGCACGAGTGGACGCGCGACGAGGGTCAGACGGTCGCCATCGGCATCACGTCATTCGCGCAAGAGGCACTGGGCGACATCGTGTACGTGCAGCTGCCGGCCACGGGAACGGCAATCCGTGCCGGTGACGTGGTCGGCGAGGTGGAATCGACGAAGAGCGTCTCCGACGTGTACGCACCCATCAGCGGGGTGGTGACGGAACGCAACGGGGCGCTCGACGCGCGTCCCGAACTGATCAACGAGGACCCGTACGGCGAGGGCTGGCTGTTCCGCGTGACACCAGAGTCCACGGACGCCCTGGACGGCCTGCTGGACGCGGCGGCCTACGCTGCGCAAATACAAGCCTAAAGACTAGATGTCGACTTGAGGCTGAGTCCGGCGCGCCGACCGTAGGACCCGCTGTTGACCCGCCCCACACGTGCAGGCTAGCCTCGCGCCACCGTCAAGCTCTGCTTCTGGTCGAGGGTCAACTCCCGGCCGCAGCGCTTGCGCGGCCGCCGGGTCGGGAATGGCCTTGGCACAGTCGAGGTCACCAGGGAGGGCGGGAGATGTCGACCGTGTTCTGCACGCGTTGCGGTCACGAGAACCCCGACGACAGCCGGTTCTGCGCGCAGTGCGGCGCAATGCTGGTCAAGTCGGTCACGCTTGATGAGCGCGGCGCGGACGCGACGTCCACGATTTCGCTGACCGGCATCGAGGCTCTCGAACACGAGCACACGGACGACGAATCCGTCGGCACCAGCGCGGCCGTTGAATCGCTGCCTGCGGACGCGGCCCTCCTCGTCGTCAAGCGCGGCCCGAATGCCGGCAGCCGGTTCCTTCTGGACAAGCCGATGACCACAGCCGGGCGACACCCCGAGAGCGACATCTTTCTCGACGACGTCACCGTGTCCCGCCGGCACGCGGAGTTCATCCGCGGCGAAGGCAACACTTTCTCCGTCCGGGATGTCGGCAGCTTGAACGGGTCGTACCTCAACCGGGAGCGCATCGACGAAGCGCCCCTCACCAGTGGTGACGAGGTCCAGGTCGGCAAGTTCCGGCTGGTCTTCCTCACAAGCGGCCGCACGGAAGGCGCAAACGCGTAATGCCAAGCCCCGCGACGAACCGCCAGGCGCTGAGCATCGGCGAGGTGCTCTCGCAACTGCGCGCCGACTTCCCGGACGTCACGATCTCCAAGATCCGGTTTCTCGAGTCCGAGGGCCTCGTGGAGCCCCAGCGGTCGGCGTCCGGCTATCGCAAGTTCACCCGTGACGACGTCGGGCGGCTTCGCTACGTCCTGGCGGCCCAGCGCGACCAGTACCTGCCGCTGAGGGTCATCAAGCAGCACCTCGAGGCTCTCGACCGCGGGCTGGAGCCGCCCGGTCCGAGCGGCGGCGGGCCGCGCGTCCCCAGCGCGCTGATGTCTGTCGACGGACTGCCCGGCCCGGAGACTTTCGGGCGGGACGCCGGGGACGTGCGACTCTCCCGTGAAGAACTGATCGACGAGGCCGGCATCACAGCCCAGCAACTGACGGCCCTCGAGGAATACGGACTCGTGAGTCCCCGCTCGGGCGGCGGCTACGACGCCGACGCGCTGATGGTGGCGAAGACCGTTGCGGACATGGCCCGATTCGGCATCGAGCCGCGTCATCTGCGCGCTTTCCGGAGCGCCGCCGACCGCGAGGTGGGTCTCGTCGAGCAGGTCGTGACACCGCTCGTCAGGCAGCGCGGTCCCGAAGCTCGCGGCCGGGCAGAGGAGACCGCGAAGGAGATCGCGGCACTCTCGGTCCGGCTGCACGCGACACTCGTCAAGGCTGGACTGCGCCCGGTGCTGCACCGCTGATCGCAGGCTCGTCAGAGCGACCGCGTTGTCGGGCGCTGCCGGGGAAGTCCGGTGTTACGTTGGACGCATCGGGCCGGCGTCAGGAGCTGTTGTGCACGAACTGAGCGTCGTAGGTGTGCGGGTGGAGTTGCCCTCGCAGCAGCCGATCGTCCTCCTCAAGGAGGCGCACGGTGAGCGATACCTGCCGATCTGGATCGGGGCCGTCGAGGCAACGGCCATTGCCTTTGCCCAGCAAGGGGTGGTGCCCCCGCGTCCGCTGACACACGACCTGCTCAAGGACGTGCTCGTCGCGGTGGGGGCCAGGTTGTCGGCGGTCCAGATCATCGACTTGCGTGACGGCGTGTTCTACGCGGACCTGGTGTTTGCCGACGGCCTGCGAGTCAGCGCTCGTCCGTCCGACGCGATCGCGCTCGCGCTCCGCGCCAACGTGGCGATCTACGGCGAAGAGGCTCTGCTGGACGAAGCCGGGATCGCAATCCCCGACGAGCAGGAAAACGAGGTCGAGCGATTTCGTGAGTTCCTCGACACCGTCACACCTGAGGATTTCGACGCCGAGTCATAACACGGGAACGACCGTAACTCTCAAGTAGAGATTGAGGGTTTGGGGATGGACGGCGTGTCGCATTGACGCTCCTCGCCGTCTTGCTTACGGTGACGTTATTACGCCGGTGTACTTATCGGCGTGCGACCCAGGAGGCCTTGTGGACCAGCTCGGCGACGACCTTCGAGCAGGCGAGCAAGCGACCCTCTTTCCGGACGCCTCCGACCACTTGCACGACGATTTCGGCTACCGCGGCCCCACCGCCTGCTCCGCGGCCGGCATCACGTATCGGCAGCTGGACTACTGGGCTCGCACCAGCCTGGTGGAGCCGAGCATCAGATCAGCGCAGGGGTCCGGGTCCCAGCGCCTGTACTCGTTCCGGGACATCCTCGTCCTGAAGATCGTCAAGCGCCTGCTCGACGCCGGCGTCTCCTTGCAGAACATCCGCACGGCCGTGACGCATCTGCGCGAGCGCGGCGTCCGCGACCTGGCCGTGATCACGTTGATGAGCGACGGGGCCAGCGTCTACGAATGCACGTCCGCGGATGAGGTCGTCGACCTTCTCGCCGGGGGACAGGGTGTGTTCGGCATCGCCGTGGGCAGCGTCGTCCGCGAGGTCGAAGGCTCCCTGGCCTCGTTGCCGTCAGTGCGCGCGGATGCCGCAGCCGCTGAGGACGACCACGCCAGTGACGAGCTCGCGTCGCGCCGCAAGCGCCGCACCAGCGCCTGAGTCCAGGCCTGCCGTCAGTCCCTGAATCGCGGGCGTGACACTCAGCCATGCGCGACATCGCGACGGCAATGGAATGACCACCGGCCTGTTGTTCGTTCACCTGTTTGCCGTCGCTGCTAGCGTCGGACATCCAGCCCGCGTCAGGCCCGCACGACCGTGCACGGCGGCGCCGTCCCGTTGACGTCAGCGGGTCCACGCGCGCTGGTCGCATCGCCGTGGAGGATCTGTGAGCAACGCGCCTGGTGACCATGTGGGCTTCGCCGGCAGGCACATCGGACCCGACAGCGCCGAAGAGCAGAAAATGCTCTCCGTGCTGGGCTACGGCTCCCTGGACGAGCTCGTCGCCACCGCGGTCCCCGCCGCAATCCAGGCGTTCGAACGGCTGGACCTGCCCGGTGCGGCGTCAGAAGAGGAAGTCCTGGCCGAACTGACGGCTGTGGCCGCCCGCAACGAACCCGGCCGCTCCATGATCGGACTTGGCTACTACCGCACGATCGTCCCAGCCGTGATCCGGCGCAACGTCCTCGAGAGCCCGTCCTGGTACACGGCTTACACGCCGTACCAGCCAGAAATCTCTCAAGGTCGACTAGAGCTTCTGCTCGCCTTCCAGACGATGGTCGCCGACCTCAGCGGCCTGTCGCTGGCGAATGCCAGCCTCCTCGATGAATCGACGGCGGCCGCGGAAGCGATGGCGCTCGCCTACCGTGCCCACCGCGGCGACGGGGTCTTTCTGGTCGACGGCGACGTGCACCCCCAGACGTTGGCCGTGCTGCGCACCCGCGCCGAGCCGGTCGGCATCCGGCTCGTCGTCCTGGACCTGACCGAGGCGACGGTGGCGTCGTTCGACGGCGATGTCGTCGGGGCGCTCCTGCAATATCCCGGATCCTCCGGTCGGCTGCGGGACATCGCCCCGACCGTCGCCGCACTCAAGGCCCGCGGCGCGATCGTCGCCGTGGCCAGTGACCTCCTCGCTTTGACGATCTTGCGGCCGCCGGGTGAGTTCGGGG
>JAVEEB010000352.1 GCA_030840665.1 Frankiaceae bacterium
CCGTCGCCTCGCCGTACCCTTCGCAGAAGGCGTCGCGGTTGCGGCTCGACCACTCCTCGGCGCGGTAGGCGAGGTGGGGCTGGTTCTCCCATTCCTGCAACAGGCTGCGTGCCGCGTAGTCGAAGGACCGCAACATGCCGGCGACATCGCGCAGCGCGGTGTCCATCTCGCGGCGCTCGGCCAGAGCGCGCGCCGGCTCTCCTTCGAAGTCGAGCGCGACCCAGCCGGCATGCGAGCGCAGCACCTGGCCCAGGTGGTAGTCGCCGTGGATCCGCTGCACGTGCAACTCGAGGACCTCACGCGCGAGGCGGTCGTACAACGCGCTGATCCGCGCAGCGGAGGGCACGAGCTCCGGAACGGCGGCGCAGGCTTCGTCGAGCCGCGCCCGCATCCGGCCGGCCACCATGCGCAGGTGGTCGGAGCCCCTGGTCTCGGTGCCGAAAGCCTCACGCAGCTCGGCGTGCACCGCCCCGGTCATGGCGCCGATCCGCGTGGCCTCGCCGGCGAAGTCGCCGCCCACCTCGTCGGCGTGGAGGTCGGCCTCGGCGTACAGGTCGCGGACGCTCGTCGTCGCCATCGTCCAGCCGTCGGCGGCCGTGCGCAGGAATTCCTGGAGGAAGCCGGTGGTGAACTGCTCGCCGGCGACCGTCGCCTGGAGCCAGCCGAGTGGCTGGGGGACGTTCGTGCTGTTGACCCGCGCCAGACCGACGTTGATCTCGACGTCCGGGTTGACGCCGCTCGCGAGCCGGCGGAAGACCTTCAGGATGTACTCGTCGCCGAAGACGACGGATGTGTTCGACTGCTCCGCCGTGAGCATGTGGCCCGGAAGCCCTGTCTGCATAGGGATTCCGGTGCTGCCGAACGACAGGGCGCCGATGTCGCCACCGCTCGCAAGGCGCTCGAGGAAGACGCAGGAGGCGTCGGGATCGAGGAGGGCGTCGTACACGGCTCGCCCGCCGATCCGGGTGATGACAGCCGACTCGAGACGCTCCGGGACATCGGTGCGCCACGCCAGGGGCACGTGGTAGAGGTCATGGCCCCCGTCGACGTACGCGACCGACAGGATCACGTCGTGCACTGCGGGGTCGCCGGTGGACAGGGGCTCGTCAAGGGCAACCGTCACGGCGTCGATGGGGCGCCCCTTGCCGCCGAACCAGCGGCGTTCGGGCAACCACTGGGCGATCGCGTCGAGGACCTCTGCCGGGATTGGCGTGCCGCCCGCGTGGGCGGAAGTCTCGCTCATGCGCCCTCCTCGAAAGTCGTGATGCGGAACCAGAAGAAGCCGTGGCCCGGGAGTGTCAGCAGGTAGGTCATGTCGCCGATCCGCGGGAAGTGCACGCCGCCGACGAGCTCCACCGGCGTCGAACCCGTGTAGCGGTGCAGGTCGAGCTCGACCGGCTGCGGGAAACGCGAGAGGTTGTTGACGCACAGCACGACGTCGTCGCCGAAGTGGCGCACGAAAGCGAGGACGGACGGATTCGACCCGCCCAGCTCCGTGAACGTGCCCATGCCGAAGGCCGGGTGGCGCTTGCGGACGTCGATCATGCGGCGGGTCCAGTGCAGCAGCGAGGCGCCGTTGCGCTGCTGGGCCTCGACGTTCACGGACTGGTAGCCGTACACCGGGTCCATGATCAGCGGCAGGTACAGCCGCGCGGGGTCGCACTGCGAGAAGCCCGCGTTGCGGTCCGGTGTCCATTGCATCGGGGTGCGGACGCCGTCCCTGTCACCGAGGTAGATGTTGTCGCCCATGCCGATCTCGTCGCCGTAATACAGCACGGGCGAACCGGGCAACGACAGCAGCAGCGCGGTGAACAGCTCGGTCTGGTCGCGGCTGTTCTCGATGAGCGGCGCGAGGCGGCGGCGGATGCCGATGTTGGCCTTCATGCGGGGGTCCCGGGCGTACTCGCCGTACATGTAGTCGCGCTCTTCGTCCGTCACCATCTCGAGGGTGAGCTCGTCGTGGTTGCGCAGGAAGATGCCCCACTGGCAGTTGTCGGGGATGGCGGGCGTGTTCGCGAGGATTTCCGAGATGGGATAGCGGGTCTCGCGCCGGACCGCCATGAAGATGCGCGGCATCAGCGGGAAGTGGAACGCCATCTGGCATTCGTCGCCGTCGCCGAAGTACTCGACGACGTCCGACGGCCACTGGTTGGCCTCGGCAAGGAGCACCTTGTCCTCGTACATCGCGTCGATTTCCTTGCGGACGCGCTTGAGGTAGTCATGCGTCGCCGGCAGGTTTTCGCAGTTCGTGCCGTCGACCTCGAACAGGTACGGCACGGCGTCCAACCGGAAGCCGTCGATGCCGAGGTCGAGCCAGAAGCGCAGCACTTCCAGCATCGCTTCCTGCACGGCCGGGTTCTCGAAGTTGAGGTCCGGCTGGTGGTTGAAGAAGCGGTGCCAGTAGTACTGACCGCGCACCGGATCCCAGCTCCAGTTGGATTTTTCCGTGTCCACGAAGATGATGCGCGCGTCCTTGTAGAGCTCGTCCGTGTCGCTCCACACGTAGAAGTCGCCGAACGGACCGGTGGGGTCGGAGCGCGAGGCCTGAAACCACGGGTGCTGATCGGACGTGTGGTTCATGACGAGGTCGGCGATGACGCGCATCCCCCGTTTGTGGGCTTCGTCGATCAACTGCACGAAGTCGCCCAGGTCACCGAACTCGGGCAGGATCGCCATGAAGTCGCTGATGTCGTAGCCGCCGTCGCGCAGCGGTGAGCCATAGATCGGGAGCAGCCACAGGCAGTCGACCCCGAGCCACTGGAGGTAGTCCAGCCGCTGGATGAGCCCGCGGATGTCACCCGTGCCGTCCGCGTTCGAGTCGCCGAAGCCGCGGATCAGCACCTCGTAGAAGACCGCTCGCTTGTACCAGAGCGGATCGCCGCCCTCGCCGAATCGGTGGTCCGCCTCCGGTGCCCCGCCCGACGACGGCGTGTCCGCATGGATGGCGGTCGTCGTCACGGGACGCGCGGACGCGGGCACGGTGGGCCCGGGCACGCTGGCCCCGGGCGCGCCGGGAGCGCCTTCTGGTGCGGAGTTGGCAGTCATCTCTTCTCACCCTGAGCGCTGACGGGATCCGGCAAACCTTGCAAGCACGCCGAACAGTGGCGGATCTACGGATTTCGTCGTACGACGAAAATGTGCGCTGGCTCGACGAAGGGGTCCAACCGCACGTAGTTGGCCTCTCCCCAGTCGTACGTCGTCTGTGTGACCAGGTCGTGAGCGCCGAAAAGGGCCTGCGGGTCGATGCCCAGCGCAGCCAGGTCCAGGCGCACTGTCGTCTCCCGCACGCTGTGCGGGTCGAGATTGACGACGACCAGGACGGTGTCGTCCGTGCCGTCCGGTCCGGCCCCGACGAGCCGCTTCGAAAAGCAGATCATGTCGGGGCTGCCCGAGTCGTGGAAATGGATGTTGCGGATCCGTTGGAGCGCGGGGTGCTGCCGGCGGACGCGGTTCAGGAGCGTCAGGTACGGCGCCAGCGAATCGGCCGACCAGTCGCGCGGCCGGTACTCGTACTTCTCGGAGTTGAGGTACTCCTCGCTGCCGGCCTTCACGGCTTGGTGCTCGTAGAGCTCGAAGCCGGCGTACACACCCCAGGAGGGCGCCAGCAGGGCAGCGAGGGCCGCACGGATCTTGAACCCCGCCGGGCCGCTGTATTGCAGGTACGACGGCAGGATGTCCGGGGTGTTGACCCAGAACGACGGGCGCATGTAGTTGGACGCCTCACCGGCCAGCTCCGTCACGTACTCCTCGAGCTCGGCGCGGGTGTTGCGCCACGTGAAGTATGTGTACGACTGGGTGAATCCGACCTGACCGAGCGTGTGCATCAGCGCCGGGCGGGTGAAGGCCTCCGCCAGGAAGATGACATCCGGGTCGGTGCGCTTGATGCCGCCGAGAAGGGCCTCCCAGAACGGCCACGGCTTGGTGTGCGGGTTGTCGACCCGGAAGACGCGCACCCCGTGGCTCATCCAGAGGCGCACGATGCGGTCGACCTCGGCGAGGATCCCGACCGGGTCGTTGTCGAAGTTGATCGGGTAGATGTCCTGGTATTTTTTCGGCGGGTTCTCCGCGTACGCGATCGTGCCGTCGACCCGCGTCGTGAACCACTCGGGGTGCTCCTTCACCCACGGGTGGTCGGGGGACGCCTGCAGGGCGAGGTCGAGGGCGACGTCGAGGCCCAGGGACGCGGCCCGGGCCACGAATGCGTCGAACTGCGCGAACGTGCCCAGCTCAGGGTGGATCGCGTCGTGGCCGCCCTCGGCGCTGCCGATCGCCCAGGGGGAGCCGGGGTCGTCCGGGCCGGCGTCGAGCGAGTTGTTGGGCCCCTTGCGGTACTGCCGGCCGATCGGGTGGATCGGCGGCAGGTACACGATGTGGAAGCCCATCTCGGCCACCGCCGGCAGCCGTTCGGCGGCCGTGACGAAGTTGCCCGACACCCACTCGCCCGTGCGGGCGTTGCGGTGGGCGCCTTCGGAGCGCGGGAAGAACTCGTACCAGCTCGAGAACAGGCCGCGCTCCCGGTCGACCCACAGGCCGTAGCGGTCCGAGGCCGTCACGTGCTCCC
>JAVEEB010000382.1 GCA_030840665.1 Frankiaceae bacterium
TCGTGCCGACGGTCGACGTCCGTGGCGGCCGTGTGGTGGTGGACCCGCCCGAGGGCCTGCTCGAACTCGGTGACCCGGAGCGGCCCGCAGCGACATCCCCAGCGACATCCCCAGAGCCATCCCCAGAGACGTCCGCGGCGCCGTAGCCGTGCGCATCGACGTCGTCACGATCTTCCCGGACTATGTGGCCGGCCCGCTCGGCCTGTCGCTCATCGGGAAGGCCCGCGAGCGAGGGCTCCTCGATGTCCGGGTGCACGACCTGCGCGCCTGGGCGGACGACGTCCACCACACCGTCGACGACGCCCCGTACGGAGGCGGCCCGGGCATGGTGATGAAGCCCGAGCCGTGGGGCTCGGCGCTGGATGCGTTGACCGACGGGCCGGCGCCCGCCCCCCGGCTCGTCGTACCGACTCCTTCTGGTCGCCCTTTCACCCAGCGCCTCGCTGCCGAGCTCGCCGCGGAACCATGGCTGGCGTTTGCATGCGGCCGGTACGAAGGGATCGACACGCGCGTCCTCGCTGACGCGCAGACGCGCATGCGGGTCGATGAGGTGTCCCTGGGCGACTACGTGCTCGCCGGCGGGGAGGTGGCCACCCTCGTCGTCATCGAGGCCGTCACGCGGCTCCTGCCGGGCGTTCTCGGCAACGAGGTCAGCGTCATCGACGACTCGTTCGCCGACGGCGCCATGGCCTCGCTGCTCGAAGGCCCCGTCTACACGCGCCCGCCGTCGTGGCGCGGCCAGGACGTGCCGCCCGTGCTGTCGTCCGGGGATCACGGCGCGATCGCCCGGTGGCGCATGGAACAAGCCCTTCGTCGTACGGCCTCGCGGCGCCCGGACCTTCTCGCCGCGATCGACCCGGCATCGCTCGACAAGCGCCTGCAACCGCTGCTGGCCGAGCTTCTCGAGGCCCATTCCGACGGTCGGTTTCCGGTTGTCGACCCTGATGTGGCAAAGTAGAGGGCTGTCGCCTGACCCCAGCCGCGAGCTGTCATGCCCGCGTGCCGTCGTATCGAGGATTTGATCATGCACACGCTTGACGCGCTCGACGCAGCCCATCTGCGGACCGACGTCCCGATGTTCCGTTCCGGCGACACGTTGAAGGTCCACGTGCGCGTCCGAGAGGGCAACCGCGAGCGTGTTCAGGTCTTCCAGGGTGTGGCCATCCGCCGCTCCGGCGGCGGCATCCGCGAGACCTTCACCGTCCGCAAGGTGAGCTTCGGCGTCGGCGTCGAGCGCACCTTCCCGGTGCACAGCCCGATCCTCGAGAAGATCGAGGTCCTGATCCGTGGCGACGTGCGCCGCGCGAAGCTGTACTACCTCCGTGACCTTCGCGGCAAGAAGGCGAAGATCAAGGAACTGCGCGAATCGATCTCGAACTAGCGTTCGCGATTGCCTGTCCTCGAGAGTCGGGCGCTAATGGCCGGCTGGCCGCGCGGGTCCACAGTCCGGCGTGACGCCGGGCTCTGGGGCTACGAGCGCGCGCTGGCCCGCCATGGCCTGCTCCCCATCGCGGGAGCGGACGAGGCCGGGCGCGGCGCCTGCGCGGGGCCACTGGTGGCTGCCGCGGTTGTGCTGCCCGATGGCAAGCGCGGTCAGGTGCCGGGGCTTGCTGACTCCAAGTTGCTGACCCCGGCGGCCCGCGAACGGGCGTACGCGGAGATCGTCGACCGCGCCGTCGCGTGGCACGCCGTCGTCATCTCGACGGCGGACGTCGACCGGCTGGGCCTGCATGTCGCCAACGTGCTGGCGTTGCGCTCCGCCGTCGCGCACCTCGGGGTTGACCCGTCGTACGTGCTGCTTGATGGTTTCCCTGTCCCCGGGCTCTGCG
The DNA here is from genome assembly GCA_030840665.1 of Frankiaceae bacterium. Lineage (GTDB taxonomy): Bacteria > Actinomycetota > Actinomycetes > JAVEEB01 > JAVEEB01 > JAVEEB01. Next base: position 1,830 of record JAVEEB010000382.1, read on the forward strand.
CGCCGTCGCTCGCCGTCTGGAAGGGCGACCGCGTCGCGGCGTGCGTCGCCGCTGCCTCCGTGATCGCGAAGGTCACGCGCGACCGGCTGATGGTGGAGTTGCACGAGCAGTTCCCGGAGTACGAATTCGCGACGCACAAGGGCTACATCACGCCGGAGCACGCGGCCGCGCTGGAGCGCCACGGGCCCTGCGTGGAGCACCGACAGCGCTTCATCAATGTGCGGCGGGCATCGGCCGAGTACGTAGGGGACAATGGGCCCATGGCCGAGGAGATCGCATGAGCGCCGAGGACCTCGAGAAGTACGAAGCCGAGGCTGAGCTCCAGCTGTATCGGGAGTATCGGGACGTCGTCGGGCTCTTCGCGTACGTCGTCGAGACGGAGCGCCGGTTCTACCTCGCCAACTCGGTCGAGGTGCACGTGCGCAACCCGGGCAACGACTCGTACTTCGAGGTTGTCATGGGCGACGCGTGGGTCTGGGACATGTACCGGCCGGCCCGTTTCGTGAAGAACGTGCGCGTCATGACGTACAAGGACGTGAACGTCGAGGAGCTCGCGAAGAGCGACCTGGACCTTTCGTCGGGTCGACCGCCGTTCCCTGGGTAAGTCATCCGGCAGTCGACCTTCAGGAGGCCTGCCATGACCACGCCCTACGACTCCGACGCGCTGGACCCGGCCGCTAACGGGCTGAGCGCCGAGGAGCAGCGGGTCGCCGACCACCGGGACCTGTCTCCCGAGGAGCGGCTGACGCGCCAGGACTTCGTGGGCAGCGGCAATGACGCCCGGTCATCGGCGCCTCGCTCGCCCGGTCAGTCGCCGGACGACGGCACCGACATCGGGGATCGAACGGAGCCGGGCGATGGGGGCCTTCGCACTAGCGCCCACCGCCCGGCCGCGGGGATCCCCGAAGGCGCCGACCCGGCGCAGCGCCCGATGGAGGGCACGAGCGAGGAGTTCCCGGTGGCCGAGGGCGTGCACCGTGCGTCCGCCCCCTCCGGCGAGGTCTCGCCCGACTAGTTGTCCACAACGGCCCGCGTGTCCACAACCAGGGCGCGCGGGCCCTCTTGCGTCCGGCTGCTGCGGCACCGTCGACGTCGTGACAGTCAAAGAGACATTCGGACGGTACGGCGAAGACCTCGCGGAGGCGTCGCTGGTCGCCCTCGGCTACGTGATCGAGGAACGCAACTGGCGCTGCCCCCAGGGGGAGCTCGACATCGTCGCGTGGGACGGCGACGTCCTGGTCTTCGTCGAGGTGAAGACGCGATCGTCGGGCGCCTTCGGCTCGGCGGCTGAGGCGGTGACGCACGCGAAGATGGTGCGGCTACGCCGGGCGGCCTCGCGCTGGCTCATCGAGCGCAGGCCACCGTTCGCGGCGACGCGCTTCGACGTCGTGACGGTGACGACATCGCGGACGGCTCCGCCGGTGGTCGAGCATCTGTTCGGGGTGAGTTAGGTGCCGCTCGCGCGCACCCGGTGCGTGGCGGTCGTCGGGGTCCGCGGCCACCTCGTGGAGATCGAGGCGGACCTCGCCGCGGGGCTGCCCGGCCTGACGTTGGTGGGATTGCCGGACGCCGCGCTGGCGGAGTCACGCGACCGCGTCCGCGCCGCGATCGTGAACAGCGGCCAGGCGTGGCCGCAGAAGCGCATCACGATCGGCCTCTTTCCGGCGTCGCTGCCGAAGAGCGGCAGCGCCTTCGACCTGGCCTGTGCCGGGGCGATCCTCGAGGCCGCGGAGGTGACGCCGAAGGGCGGGCTGGCGCACACGGTGCTGCTGGGTGAGCTGGCGCTCGACGGCCAGGTGCGGCCGATCAGGGGCGTCCTGCCCGCGGTTCTCGCCGCTGCCCGGGCGGGTGTGCCGCGCATCCTCGTCCCCACCGCCAACCTCGCGGAGGCGTTGCTGATCGACGGTGGTGACATCGGCGGGGTGTCGTCGTTGCGGCACCTCATCGCGGTCCTGCGCGGTGACGCGCCCCCCGACTACGTTCCGGTGCCGAGGCTCAGCAGTTCGCGACCTGCCGAGTCGATGCTCGACTTCGCCGATGTCCTCGGACAATCCGATGCTCGGCGCGCCTTCGAGATCAGCGCGGCCGGTGGCCATCACGTCCTCATGGTCGGGCCGCCGGGTGCCGGCAAGACGATGCTGGCGCAGCGGTTGCCGACGATCCTGCCCGACCTCGCGGGCGACGAGGCCCTGCAGACCACCGCCGTCCATTCCGTGGCCGGCACGTTGCCCGACGGCTGCCCGCTCGTGGTGCGCCCGCCGCTGCGCGATCCGCACCATTCGGCCTCGGTGCCGGCGTTGGTGGGCGGTGGGTCGGGCACCACGCGACCGGGCGAGATCAGCCTGGCCCA
>JAVEEB010000478.1 GCA_030840665.1 Frankiaceae bacterium
CGGCGCCCACTACTGCCTGGGCGCCGCGCTGGCGCGTCTCGAGGGTCGCATCGCGCTCGACGAGGTGCTGAACCGGTTCCCCGAGTGGGACGTCGATGCCGACAACGCGCGTCGTGCCCCCACGTCGACCGTGCGGGGCTGGGACTCGATGCCCGTCATGGTCAGCTGAGCTGCGACCTCTAGGTCGTGCGCTTCTTCGACTGGGTCGCAGCGCGCTTGGGTCGCGCCGTGCGGCGCGCTGACGGTGTTGCCGATTGGACGTAGTGCTCGAAGGCGGTGAGTACCTCGGTGTGGGCCGCTGAGATGCCGACGCCCTTCTCGAGCCGGATCAGCTTCGGGATCCCGGTCAGTACGAACAACAGTGCGCTCGGCGAGAGGTCCCCGATCGCCATCTTCTTCTTGGCGAAGGTCGCTTCGAGCGCGCGGAGCTGGAGGCGGCGCACCTGCTCGGTTACCTCGGCGATCTCGGACCGGATCGACTTGCGGTGGTTGCCGAGCGCGAGGAATTCTGTCGTGAGCGCCGAGGTCGACTCGGCGCGGCTGTAGTCCCACAGCACGCGCAGCGGTTCGTCGGGGCTGGCTTTCAGCGCACCGGTGAGCCGTTCGAGGTTCTGTGCGGATCGCCGGCGGATCGCCGCGACGAACAGCTCGTCGAGGGTCGGGAAGTAGTACTGCACGAGCCCGGAAGTGACGCCGGCTTTGGCCGCCAACGCGCGGTAGGTCACTCCGGCGTATCCCTGCTCTGACATCAGCTTTTCGACGCAGTCGAGCAGCAGGTCTCTCGTCTTGGATGTCTCGGCGCCCACACGTCGGGCAGTTGCCATGCACAACCTCGCTCTGTTGTCGTGGGCATTCTCACAGGCCGCGACCCAACCGACGCGGGTTCTCGCTAGGACACGAGTTCGCTCAGCAGGTCGGTGGTGCGTCGTCGCGAGGCCGTCCGGTCGTCGCCGACCGGGAACACGGCCGCCCAGATGTCGGTCGCGCCAGCATCGAGGAGCGCTTGCAGCTGCGCCCGCACCGAAGACTCATTGCCGACGATGGCGGCGTCTGCCGGCGTCGCGGCATGGCCGATCTCGAGGATGCGGTGATAGTTCTCCATCGCCGCGTAGGCGGCGGCGTGCGCCGCCGCGGCGATTCGGGCCTCGGTCTCGTCGTCGTGGACGGCGACCGGGAGGCCGGCGACGATCCGCGGCGGCGGCCGGCCGACTGCAGAGGCGGCGGCGTGAACCTTCGGCGCGATGTGGGTCTCGATCGCCCGCGCAGGGGCCATCCACAAAACCGTCCCGTCGGCGACCTCTCCGGCCACGCGCAGCAGCCGCGGGCCCAACGCGGCGACGAGCACCGGCACCGGATGAGCCGGCGTCGCCGCCCTGCTGTTCGCGTGCGTCGTCCAGTCGTCGCCGTCGAAGTCGACGGTGTCGCCGCGCAGCAGGGCGGTGAGGATGCGGAGGTACTCCTCAGTGCTGCGCCCCGGATGGTCATACGACAAGCCGTACACATCACGGATCAAGGGAGCGTGTGACGGCCCGATACCAAGGGTCAACCCCGCGCGCCCCATGGCGTCGACGACCGAGGCCACACGGTTCGCTTGCAGCAACGGGTGACACGGATAGGTCTGCAGCACCGCGGTGCCGAGCTCGATCCGCGAGGTCTCCCGCCCGGCGATGGCCATCGCCACCAGCGGATCACCGGTGACCACGCTTGCGTACCACAGCGATGTGAAGCCGTCGGCTTCCGCCTGCTTTGCCTGCGCGACGACCATGTCCACCGACGCACCTCCGCCGGTCAATCCGATCCGCATGGCCTGCTCACTTTCCGCTGTACGATCGTATGGCGATGCTATACGATCGTATAAGATCCGGCTTCGGAGTCCAATCGGGGAGAGCGATGTCTGTCACCACCATGCCGTTGACGCCCCACGTCGGCGTCGAGATCACCGGCCTGTCCGGCAAGGAGCTCGTCGACGAACGAGCGGCCGAGGACTGCCGCTCCGCGCTGCGCCAATACGGGGTCGTGCTGTACCGCGACGTTCACATCGACGATGACGATCTGCTGGCGTTCAGTCGCCTGCTCGGCGAAGTGTCCATAGTCCCCACCGGCGAGCACGAGTACCCGGAGATCCAGACCATCACGCTGGACCCCACCAAGACGAACGCCCTGCTCGCGTCGTATCGCCAAGGCAACTTCTTGTGGCACATCGACGGCGCCACGGAAGCGGTGCCACAAAAGGGCACGCTGCTGGCCGCGCATGAGGTCGACCCGGCCGGTGGCGACACCGAGTTCGCCAGCACCTACGCCGCCTACGCCGCGCTGTCCGACGGCGAGAAGGCCGAGATCGAGGGCCTTCGAGTCATTCACTCCTTCGCCGCCGCGCAACAACGCGCCAATCCCGACGCGTCTGAGGTAGAGCGCGCGTCGTGGGACCGCGTGGCGCCGCGTGAACACCCGCTCGTATGGAAACGGCGCGACGGCCGCCGGTCGCTGCTACTCGGTGCCACCGCCGGCGAAGTGGTCGGCTGGCCCAACGACAAAGGGAACGCGCTGCTCAGTCGCCTCCTCGGCTGGTGCACCCAGCCGCAGTTCGTGCTCCGTCACCACTGGCACGTGGGCGACCTCGTCATGTGGGACAACACCGGCATGCTGCATCGTGCGCTGCCGTTCGAGCCGACCTCGCGACGGCTGCTGCACCGAACGACCCTCGTCGGCGAAGAAGCCGTCGCATGAACAGCGAAGCTGAACTCGACGTCCTGCGACGGAGGGTGCAGAACCTCGAGGATCGCGCCGCCATTCTCGATTGCATTGCAACCCACGCGCGGGGCTGCGACCGCCACGACGTCGATCTTCTCACGAGCACCTATCACGACGACGGGGTCGACGAGCACGGAACCACCATCAATGCCGGGCCTGAGTACGCCGCGTGGGCCAACGCGGTGCACTCGGCCAGTTCGCAGACCCATCTGCACAACATCACGACCCATACGTGCACGATCGACGGCGACCAAGCACACGCGGAGAGCTATGTCCTTGTCACCATGCTGACGCCCGACGGCACGACCGCAACGGTGATGTGTGGCCGCTACGTCGACCGCCTCGAACGACGCGACGGCAGCTGGAGGATCTCCACGAGACGCGCCACGGTCGAGCTTGCGTTCGCCGCTGATGCGTCGATGTTGCAGTCAAAGTTCTTCGTCGCCCAGGGCTACCCCTCCGG
>JAVEEB010000502.1 GCA_030840665.1 Frankiaceae bacterium
CAGCGCCAGAAACCTTGGCCCGGCGGGACGGTAAGGGGGATCTAACTCTTGGGGTTGGTGGCGCGGCGACCGCAGGATTTGGCTCAGTCAGGGGACTCCAGGGAGTCATCTCCCTGGTGCTCTGCCCTGCCGACAAATGCGTCCGTGTGCAGGGATCGCGAGCGAGGGCCTGCCCTCAAGGATCGTGGGCCCGACAAATGTGTCGGCAGGGCAAAGTCGCGTGGGAGGGACTCCGACCCCAGTCGTTCGTCCACATGTGCGCAGCCGGCAAGCCTCGTCCACAGTGGGCTCCCGTGCCGACCGCGGCATCGTTAAACGCTGCCAGCCTTGAGCAATGACCACCGACGACTTGCGCTTCCACGAGGATTGTGACGACGAAGATACGGACGAGGCGCCCGGACCCCCACTGCTCTTCGACGCCGGCGTGTCCGTTCGTTCAGTCCGCCGTGTCGCCGGCATGTCACAACGTGATCTCGCGGCCGCGTCGGGAGTGCCGCTGCGGACGGTCCAGCGGATAGAGAGCGGCGACACCGTGTCTCCTGGCGTGGAAGTTGTCGCCCTGCTCGCCGCCACCGGCCTGTGTGAGCTCGCCATCCTCGATCGGCATGGGGCGAAGCTCGAGCCGGGAGAGTTCGAGGACGAGTTCGACCGAGCGGAGCGACGGTTTCCCGCGCATTGCCCGACGCGAGCAGTGAAGAAGGATTCGGACTGGTGGTTCAGCCCGTACATCACGACCTTCACTCAAGTCATCCCGCGGGTGACGTTCGACCTGCCGCGCCGCCGCTACCGCCGGAGCGATCTCTGATTCCGACAACCGAGGGAGCCCTCGGTAGCCTGCCCCCGTGATCAACCCCACCCTGCGCGACGTCGTGACGGTCCTCGACGAGCTGTACGACCCCAACTCGGCTGAGTCCTGGGACGCGGTCGGCACTGTCTGCGGCGATCCCGACCAGGCCGTCCGCAGCATCCTGTTCGCTGTTGACCCTGTGCGCGAGGTGGTCGCGGAAGCGATCGAGGGCGGGTACGACCTTCTGGTCACGCATCACCCATTGCTGTTGACACCTGTTCATGGCGTGCCGGCGAGCACACCGAAAGGCCGCGTCGTCCACGACCTCATCCGCGCGGGCGTTGCCCTGCACGTCTGCCACACCAACGCGGACGTTACCGCCCACGGCGTCTCCGACGCCCTGGCCGCCGCTCTCCGCCTCACGGACGTGCGACCGCTCGTACCGGACGCCGCGGGCACCGGAGCCGACCCCGGCCCCGGAGCCGGCCCCGGCCAAGCAGCAGGCCTCGGCCGGATCGGCGACCTGCCCCAGCCGTTGAGCGCGCGCGACTTCGTCGCGCACGTCGCCCGCTCGCTCCCGGCGACGGCGGCCGGCGTCCGGGCGGCGGGTGACCTCGGCCGCGTCGTACAAAGGGTTGCTGTTTGTGGTGGGTCGGGAGATGGCCTGCTCGACGACGTACGCAGGGCGGGTGTTGACGCCTATGTGACCGCCGACCTGCGGCACCACCGGGTCTCGGAAGCACTGGAGGACGGAGCACCGCTGCTCGTCGACGCCGCCCATTGGGCCACCGAATGGCCGTGGCTCGCCGACGCCGCCGCCCGCCTGCGCGAGACGCTCGGACAGCGTGGCACTACGGTGGCCACATCGGTCAGCTCGCGCGTGACCGACCCCTGGCGGCTGCACGTGAAGGAGAACGAGTGAAGGCGTCCCCCGACGACCAGATGCGACTGCTGGACGTGCAGGCCGACGACCGCGTGCTCGACCAGCTCGCGCACCGCCGCCGCACCCTCCCGGAGCTCGCCATCCTGCAGACGATCGGCGGGCAGCTGGACAAGGTGCGTGACAACGTCGTCCGCCTCGAGACGCAAGACGGCGACATGCACCGCGAGCAGCGCAAGATCGAAGCTGACGTCGACGTCGTCCGTTCGCGGGTCGTGCGCGACCAGCAGCGCCTCGACTCCGGTGCCGGATCGGCGAAGGATCTTGAGCACACACAGGGCGAATTGCAATCCTTGGCCCGCCGCCAGGCCGACCTCGAAGACCAGGTCCTGGAAGTCATGGAGCGCCGTGAGGCCGTCCAGATGGAGCTCGACGGGGAACGCGCAGAGTTCGACCGGCTGACCGCGGAACAGAACGACGCGGCCGCTCGGCGCGACGCGGCGTACGCGGAGATCGACGGCGACTCGACCGACGTGACCAAGCACCGCGCCTCGATGGCCGCCGGAATCCCGCCAGAACTCCTTGCCCTGTACGAAAAGATCCGCGCCTCCTCCGGTGGCGTCGGCGCCGCCATGTTGCACCGCGCCCGCTGCGAAGGCTGCCGGCTGGAGCTGTCAGGCACCGACCTGGCCGAGGTGCGCGCGGCCGCGCCCGACGAGGTCGTGCGCTGCGAGGAGTGCCGGCGCATCCTCGTCCGCACGCCCGAGTCGGGCCTCTGACCCGGCAGTGAGCACCGAGCCGGTCGACGTTCCCCTGCCTGACCCGCCTCCGGTCGGCAACCGGCTCGTCGGGTTCACCCCGGACCAGGCGCCGCCGACCACGTTCGTCGCGGTGCGGCACGGCGTCACGGCGTACACGATCGCGAAGCGTTTCTGTGGCAGCACCGACGCGCCGCTCAGCGACCACGGCGTACGGATGGCGGAGGCAGCAGCGCAGCGGCTCGTCGAACGGGCCGGCGTCTCGGCCGTCGTGACGTCGCCGCTGGCCCGGGCCCGCCGGACGGCGGAGATCGTGGCGGTTGCGGTCGGCGGCACCCTGCACGTCGAGGAGGACCTGCGGGAATGCGACTTCGGCGCCTGGGAGGGGCTGACCTTCGCCGAAGCGCAGGAGCGCTTTCCCGACGAGATCTCCGCGTGGATGTCGGACCCCACGGTTGCGCCGCCGGGCGGCGAGAGCTTCGCCGACGTGCGGGTCCGGGTGGCCGACGCGCGGGACCGGATCATGGCGTCCTTCCCCGGGTCGACGGTCGCCGTCGTCGCGCACGTGACGCCGATCATGACCCTCGCGTGCCTGGCGATGGACGCGCCGCTCGAAGCCGTCTACCGCCTGCACATCGAAGCGGCGTCGATCAC
>JAVEEB010000087.1 GCA_030840665.1 Frankiaceae bacterium
GAGGTGAACAGGACGTCGTACGGCTCAGCGCCGATCGCGCGCGCGAGCCGCTCGCGCGCCTCCTCCAACGTGCGGCGGGCGTCGCGGCCGACGGCGTGCAGCGACGACGCGTTGCCGAATCGGCCGAGCTGCTCCGTCATCGCGGCCAGCGCCTCGGGGAGCATGGGCGTGGTCGCCGCGTGGTCGAAGTACGTCACCCCCACAGCCTAAGGCGCCGCCGCCCGAGGCCACATTTGGTTCGGCGGCACAACCCCGGCCACGCCTGACCCCTCGCCCTGGCCGGGTCGATCAGCTGGCGGACTGTTCCTTGCCGGCGCGGACCGCGAGCTGGTCGACGAGGTCGTTCATCGGATCGCCCGAGTGACCCTTCACCCAGCGGAAAGTGACATCCCCGCGTACGACGTACAACTCGATGAGCGGCTGCCACAGATCGCGGTTGGCGACGGGCTTCTTTGCGGTGTTGACCCAGCCGCGCCCGAGCCAGCCTTTCCACCAGCCGTCGCGGAAACAGTTCACGACGTACGTCGAGTCGCTCACCACCACGAGCGGACCGCTCAGGGCGGTGATCGCAGCCAGCGCCGCCTGCACTTCCATCCGCTGGTTGGTCGTGGCCGGCGAGGACCCATAACCTTGCCGGCCGTCACGGGTCGCCCACGCCCACCCGCCAGGGCCGGGGTTGCCCGAGCAGGCCCCATCCGTCCAGACCTCCAACGCGTCCGACGGCGCCGCGGGGTCGGCCATGGCCGCTTCCGCCCGCGTGGCCGTCCGCGTGGCCGTTCGCGTGGCCGTTCGCGCGGCGCCCCCGGCGGGTGCAAACAGTTCGAGCGACTCGGGCCCACTGTCCAGTGCGCCCTGACCGGTGCCGGGCTCTGCGGAGGAGACGAGCGGCAGCGAGCCGTCCGGGCATGTCGCGTGCGCCCAGGCCGCACGACCGCCACTGGGCACGGAGGTGATCTCGTCACCGGGGCGAATGGGCGTCCGGCACGTCGCGCAGGTCGTTGCGTACTTCGCGAGCATCGGCACCCCGGCAGCGTAGAGGACCCCACAGCCGCGACAGCATCGGACAGGCAGGCGGGGGCCTGCCTGTCCGATGCGAGGAGACGATCGGGTACGACGAGGGTCAGCCCGCGTGCACGTCCGTGCCCGGGCCGGTGTCGCTACCCGTGTTGTTTGCAGGCCCGGAGTCGTTGCCGCCGGGGCCGACGGGCGGCGCGGGTGCGTCGACGGCCTCGCACGGTGCAACAGTGCCGCCCGCGACGCCCAGGTGGATCATGCTGAACGACTGGCCCATGCTGGTCTCGATCACCAGGGTGTCGTCGGCCTGTAGCTCGCCAACGCCGATGGTGAACGTCGCCGCGCCGGTCCTGTCGGTCATCACCGACATCTGCTCCGCCGACCCTTGGTGGGTGGACGGAGTGAAGCGGGGTTGCCTGCACGCCTTGCCCTCGGGGAGGTAGTCGACGACGGAGTTGACGCCCGCGGCCTTGAGCTTGGTTTGCAGGCCGGCCGCGTCCTTCAGCGAGCTGATCGTGACCGTGACGCTGCCGTCAGGATTGACGGACACTGCGTACGCCGGACTGGTGGCCCCCGTGAGCAGGAACGCCGCCGTGATCACGCCGGCGCCGACGAGGGTGCCGCCGGCCATGAGCGGCTGACGCAGCGAGCGAGTCCGTTGGACCTGGGGGGCCGCCAGAGGCGCTCGGTTCGTGGCTACCACGGCACGGAGTTCGGTGAGGAGACGTTCCTCGAAGCGCTGATCGGTGTCGTTCATGATGCCTCCAGAGTGGCCGTGCTCGACGGTGCAAGGGGGGTGGGATTCGGTCGTGATGTCGCGACGGCCGCCGGCCTCGGGCCGGCGGTTGTGTTGCGCAGCGTCGCCCTGGCTCGGTGCAGCCGGACCCGCGCCGTCACCGCGCGGATGCCGAGAGCGGCGGCCGCATCCGTCACCGACAACTCATCGAGCGCGACGAGTTCGAGCACCGCGCGCTCGGACTCCGGCAACCGCGCAATGGCCGCCGCGAGCTCGCGGCTCTCTTGAGCGGCGTCGATGCGCTCCTGGAGGCGTTCGATGTCGTCGTCAGCGAGGAGCCGCTGACCATCGATGCGTTCGCGGAGCCGAACATCTCGGGCGGACCTCCGGTGCTCGGCCAGCACGACGTTGCGTGCCACGCCGGACAACCACGCTGTCGGGTTGCCCCGGCGGGGATCGTACGAATGAGCGCTGTCGATAGCCGCCAGGAAGACGTCTGCCGTCAGGTCGGCGGCGAGGTACGGATCGCGGACTCGTCGAGCGACGAACCGCTGAACGGCCTCTACGTGTTCGCGATAGAACACCTCGAAGAATTGTTGATCGAAAGCGATACGTGAGATGTCGTCAGGGTTCATGTCTCCTCTTGCTCCCCAGAACGGGAAGCGTTACATCGCCGGGGCGCGTCGGGCACGGTTCACAGGGAACTCACTGCTTCATCAACGCGGGCATCAGGCGAGCGGCGGACTCGACACGCGCCCCGCGTTTCCGTGAGGGGATCCCCTCACCTTGGCGAAAGGTCTCGGGCAGACTGCTATCCATGCTGCACGTCCCGCCCCGCTCCCCCGGCCCCCTGCGCTCGTGGCCCGGGCACCCCAACCCGCTCGGCGCCACCTGGGACGGCGAGGGGACGAACTTCGCGATCTACGCCCCCAGCGCGGAGGCCGTCGACGTGTGCCTCTTCGACGGCGGCTCACGTGACGGCGACGCCGCCCATCACGAGCGCGAGACGCGCGTCGCCCTCGAGGAGACGACGACGCACATCTGGCACGGCTACGTACCGCAGATCGGGCCGGGCCAGCGCTACGGCTTCCGCGTCGACGGCCCGTTCGATCCGTCGCGCGGCCTGCGGTGGAACCCCTCGAAGCTCCTCGCCGACCCGTATGCCAAGGCGTTCGACGGCGAGCTGCGGCTCGACGACTCGATCTTCGGCTACCCGCCCGGCCGCGACGACACGGTTCAGGACCACCGTGACTCCGCCGCGTTCGTGCCGCGGTCCGTCGTCGTGCAGGACTCGTTCCCGTGGGGTGAGGACCGCCGCCCGATCATCCCGTGGGCAGACACGGTCATCTACGAACTCCACGTGAAGGGCTTCACGGCCCGCCACCCCGACATCCCTGAAAAGCTGCGCGGCACGTACGCCGGCCTCGCCCATCCCGCCGCCATCGAGCACCTGACCAGCCTCGGCGTGACGAGCGTCGAGCTGTTGCCGACGCACCACTTCGTGAGCGAGCCGTTCCTGCTCGAGAAGGGCCTGACGAACTATTGGGGCTACAACACCCTCGGTTACTTCGCGCCGCACGCCGCCTTCTGCTCGAGCGGCTCCCGCGGGGAGCAGGTCCGCGAGTTCAAGGCGATGGTGCGCGCCATGCACGCGGCCGGCATGGAGGTCATCCTCGACGTCGTCTACAACCACACCGCCGAAGGCAACGAGCTCGGCCCGACGCTCTCGATCCGCGGGATCGACAATCGCGCGTACTACCTGCTGCAGGACAACGATCCTCGCCACTACATGGACTTCACGGGCACGGGCAACACCCTCAACGCCCAGCACCCACACGTCTTGCAGCTCATCATGGACTCGCTGCGCTACTGGGTGACCGAGATGCACGTCGACGGTTTCCGCTTCGACCTCGCCTCGGCATTGGCCCGCAGCTTCCACAAGGTCAACAAGCTCTCGGCGTTCTTCGACGTCATCCAGCAGGACCCGATCGTCAGCCAGGTGAAGCTCATCGCCGAGCCGTGGGACCTCGGCGAAGGCGGCTACCAGGTCGGCGAGTTCCCCCCGCTGTGGACAGAGTGGAACGGCAAGTACCGCGACACCGTCCGCGACTTCTGGCGCGGCCAGGAAACGGGTGTCGCCGAGCTCGGCTTCCGGCTCTCAGGGTCGAGCGACCTCTACCAGGATGACGGCCGCCGCCCGTACGCATCGATCAATTTCGTCACCGCCCACGACGGCTTCACCATGCGGGATCTCGTGTCGTACAACGACAAACACAACGAGGCGAACGAGGAAAGCAACCGCGACGGCACGGACGACAACCGGTCGTGGAACTGCGGCGTCGAGGGAGACACCGACGACGCGGCCGTCAACGAGCTGCGGGCCCGGCAAGTGCGCAACCTGCTGACCACGCTGCTGCTGTCGACCGGCGTGCCGATGCTGGTCGCCGGCGACGAGATGGGCCGCAGCCAGGGCGGCAACAACAACGCGTACTGCCAGGACAACGATATTTCGTACCTGGACTGGAATCTTGCCGAGAAGGAGGCCGGCCTGCTCGAGCTGACGCGGCTCCTGATTGACCTGCGCCGCACTCACCCCGTGTTCCGGCAGCGCGCGTTCTTCCTGGGGCGACCCGTCGGTGAAGGTGGCGTAAAGGACCTCGCGTGGTTCACACCGAGCGGCGTCGAGATGAGCGTGTCCGACTGGCTGTCCCGCAACGCCCGCACCATCGGCATGTACCTGTCGGGCCAGGGCATCCGCACCCGTGACGCCCGCGGCGGGGCGATCAGGGACGACTCTTTCCTGCTGTTGCTGCACGCGGGAGCAGACAACGTCGACTTCGTGCTTCCGGGTCTGCCGTGGGCGACGTCGTACGAACTCGTCCTCGACACCGGCCACCCGCTGGACGAAGAGCCGGAGGCTCTCGCGCTCCTACGCCCCGGGCAGACCCTGGCCCGACTGCCCCGCAGTTTCGCCGTGCTCCGCGCCCTTCCCTGAGCCAGACCGACGTCACCCATTCGGGGGTTACCGCGGATCTGGCCGACCCGGAGTGTTTGACGAGGCACAGAACGTCGCAATGTCCACGCATACGACGGTTCGCTCCGGGTGGGCGACCCGCAGACGCGATGGAGGCGAGCGGCGATGGCCCACCGGATGATCGCTCGCGGGCGGCACGTGTCGACAGCCGTTCTGCTCTGGAGCAGCGCGACCCTGATGGCCCTCGCTGACGCGTTCGCGACGGCGTCGGTGCACAGCACGACGACGGCGTTGCGTCCCGCCTCCCTCGCGCTGGCTATCGCGGCCGGCTTCCTGCTCGGGACGGCCATCCTGCGGGGCGTCGGTTCCCTCGTCGCCCGCGTGCGGATCCGCCAGGCGCTGGCCGCCTACGACAGCGCCATCACCGGGCAGGTGGACGCCGAAGTGACCCGCGGGATCGCTCAGCTCGAAGCCTTCCTGGCCGAGCAGCACTCGCGCGGCGCCTGACAGCGGCTCAGCTCGGGCCGAACACCGAGATCTTGTCGCCGGACACGAGCCACACGTAGTTGAGGTCGACGACCATGACGGACACCTTGTCGGCCGGGACAGCGGTCGTTATCGAGGCGCCGATCGTGCGGGTCGCGAGGTCGTAGCGGCTCAGGACCGTTCCCGTCGTCCCCGTTGACACCGCCCAAGCGTGCTCCTTCGTCGTGGAGACCTTGTACGTCGGAAGGCTCAACAGCTGCGTGACCGTGGTCGCGGGGAAGTTGCCCGGCTTCACCACCAACGGGGCCTCCCAGAAGCCCTGGCGGGGCCCGTCGGAGGCCGCGAAGTACAGCGGGTCGGTGAACGCGATGTCCCGCACCTCGCTCGCGCCGAAGTCGAGCGACCACTTCAGTGGGGCCAGGGTCTTGCGGGAGATGGCCGTGACGCTCGTGTCATTGCCGACGCGGGTGTGGACGAAGATCTTGTCGCCACCCATGACGGTTGAGGGGTCCCCGGGTGTGCCCGGGATCACCTTGGACGTCGCGACCTGGGTCTTCTTGTCGCCGTCGAAGCTCACCACCTGGACGCCGCCGCTGACTCTCTCCGTCACCCACGCGGCGCCACTGTCGATGCCATGCACGTTGATGGGGGGCGCGGTCAGCGGATACGCGTGGATAGCGGTGCCGTCGACGCCGTACTGCAGCAGCTGCGGCCCGTCGGCGCCGTTGACACCTACCCAGACGTACCGTGCGGTCGCGGCCACGCCGATCGGCTCGCTCGGCACCGTCACCCGAACCGTGACGAGCACGTCGGGGGCGCCGATCTTCATCAGCTGCCAGGCGTTGTCGCCCTTCTTGCCCAC
>JAVEEB010000109.1 GCA_030840665.1 Frankiaceae bacterium
AAGGCCGGCGACGCCGTCTTCGTCTGGGGCCCGAACGGGCAGGCCACGTACTTCCTGCTCTCGACGAACCGGGCAACGCCGAGCGGCACGTCGTACACGACGATCGAAGGTCCTGGCAGCTGGTAACCGGAAGCGCCACGGCTACCGCTAGGTCGCCCGGACGTCGTGTGGGCACTCAGCCCCAGCGCGACGTCCGGGCAGAGATCACTGAGGCTGCCACGGCGCCCGCAGTCGACGTCCGCATCACCGAATCGCCCATGCGGCGAACCGTCGCGCCGGCCTGAAGAAAGGCCTGCAACTCCGCCTCACTCAGGCTGCCTTCTGGCCCGATGACCAGCACGACCTCACCATCGCCGGGCACGTCGAGGGTGGACAGCGGTTCCGTCGCCGATTCGTGCAGTACGAGCGCCAGCCGGGCGGCCGCAAGTCGCGCGCAGACCTCGCGCGTCGAGGCCAGGTCACTCACGACCGGCGCCCACGAGCGGCGCGACTGCTTCGTCGATTCGCGGGCGGTGGCTCGCCACTTCTCGGTGGCCTTCGCAATCTTGTCGCCGCGCCATTGCGTCACGCATCGCTCGGCGGACCAGGGAACGATCTCGTCGACCCCGACCTCCGTCAGCAGTTCGACGGCGAGCTCACCGCGGTCTCCCTTCGGGAGGGCTTGTACGACGACCAACCGGGGTGACGGCGCTGGAACGTCCTGCGCTTCCTGCACGTCGACGTCGACAACGTCCTTGCCCACCGCGGCGACGATCCCCGCGTGGCGCCGCCCGAGGCCGTTCGTGACGACCACGGCCTCCCCGACGGTGAGGCGTCGTACCAGAGCTGCGTGTCGCCCTTCGGCGCCGTCCAGCCGCAGCCGCTCCCCCACCCCAACTGTCAACGGGGACAGGAAAACCGGCGCCGTCACCGTACGCCGAACGCGTCGCGGATGCGCGAGAAGAACCCTCCGGCCTCGGGTGCGCCGACGACCTGCGTCTCCTCTTCGCCGCGGAGGCGGGCGAGATCCCGCATCAACCGTTCCTGCTCGGGGTCGAGGCGCGTCGGCGTGAGGACGTCGACGTGCACATGCAGGTCGCCCTTCGCCTCGGTGCGCAGGTGCGGGACACCGTGGCCGCGCAGCGTGATGACCGCGCCGGCCTGCGTGCCCGCCTTCACGTCCACCTTCTCTTCGGACCCGTCGAGCATCGGTACCACGACGATGGTGCCCAGCGCGGCGGCCGTCATCGGCAGCGACACAGTGCAGTGCAGGTCGACCCCGGATCGGGTGAAGATCTCGTGTTGGCGTTCATGAATTTCGACATACAGGTCGCCGTTCGGACCGCCGCCGGGACCGACCTCGCCCTCGCCGGATAGCCGGATCCGCATCCCGTGCTCGACGCCCGCCGGCACCCGGATCGTCAGGGTGCGCCGCGCACGGACACGGCCGTCCCCGCCACACGCGCGGCAAGGGTCGCGGATGATCTCGCCGACACCGCCGCACGTAGGGCAGGGCCGCGACGTCATCATCTGCCCGAGCATCGTGCGCTGGACGCTCTGCACCTCGCCGCGCCCCTGGCACATCTCGCACACGACCGGCTTGGCCTTGCCCGCCGTCCCGGCGCCGTGACAGGTTTCGCACAGCACAGCCGTCTCGACGGTGACCTCCCGCTCGACGCCGTACACGGTCTCGGCAAGGTCGAGCTCCAGCGGGATCAGCGCGTCGTTGCCCTCACGGACTCGCGTGCGACGGCCCCGCGCACCACCCGCTTGACCACCGAAGAACGCGTCGAAGATGTCGCCGAAGCCGAAGCCCGCCCCACTCCCGAAAGGCCCTGCGCCCCCGCCGCCACCCTGACCGTGCGGGTCGCCGCCGAGGTCGTAGACCTCCTTCTTGCGCGGGTCGCTGAGCACGTCGTACGCCCGTGTGATGTCCTTGAAACGATCCTGTGCGGCGGGGTCGGAATTGACGTCCGGGTGGTACTCGCGCGCCAGCTTCCGGTAGGCCTTCTTGATCTCGTCGCTCGCCGCACCCTTGGAAACGCCCAAGGTTGCGTAATAGTCAGGTCGCGCCACGCGTTCGCTCAGCCTTCCGCAAGAATTTTACCGACGTAGCGTGCAACCGCACGCACCGCCGCAATGGTGCCCGGATAGTCCATTGCCGTTGGGCCCAGCACACCCAGACCCGCGAGCACGCGATCGTCCGAGCCGTACGCGACCGACACGATCGAGGCCGTTTGCAGCGCCTCGTACGCATTCTCGCCGCCGATCGTCACGCTGACGGTCGAGGGGTCGTCCGCCTCGCCGAGCAGCTTGAGGAGGACGACCTGCTCCTCCAAAGCTTCAAGCAGGGGTCGTACGGCGAACGCGAGGTCGCGGGGGGTGCGGGCCAGATTGGCGGTGCCGGCCAGGGCGATGCGGTCGTCCGGTCGCTCGACGAGGGACTCGAGGATCACGGAGACGACGGTGCGCGCGACGCCCTTCAAGCCGGGGACGACCGCGTCGGGCATGTCGCTGATGAGCCGCTTGGCGTCGCTCACCTTGCGTCCGACGATCCGCGCATTGACAACGTTCCGCAGCTCGCGGACG
>JAVEEB010000145.1 GCA_030840665.1 Frankiaceae bacterium
TCACGGACTGCCTCGACGTGTGCGAGATGTCAAACGTCCTGATCGTGAGCCCGTCGCCCGCGGCACGGGAGGCGGGCGCCCGCGCAGTCTGGCTCGGCCGGGTGCTGGCCGACTCGACGATCGACGATGTCGTCGCCTGGGCGGTCGCCGGTGGCCCCGGCTGCGCGGAGCCGCCCGTTGGCGTGGAGGTCAGCTCCTTCACACCCGCCAGGCGAGTGCGGGAGGCGGGAGAGGCGGGATGATCCGGACCTTTGGCCTTACCAGTGGTGGCTGTGCGGTGGCATCATCACAATCCGGACAATGGGCGCGGCCGCGCCCGGCTCTGCCGTGCCTGTCATGCGTTGCCCAACGGAGGACCCAGTGGTGCCTGAGCTGTTGCTCCAGCGCACCACGACGCTCGCCCCTGAACCGGCCAGTGCGGGGGTTGCTCGACGCTTCGTTCGCAGCGCCCTCCTCGACAGTGGCCGGCCCGAGTGGGTCGACCGCGCGGAGCTGGCCGTCTCCGAGCTGGTGACGAATGCAATCCTGCACGCGCACACGGAACTGCTCGTCCATGTCACCGTCACCGCCACCGACGCGACGGTGAACGTTCGAGACAACTCCCCTCAGCTGCCCACCCAGCGGCATTGGGGGGCGTCCGCCACAACGGGGCGCGGGCTCGCGCTCGTGGCCTCGCTGAGCGTCACGTACGGCGTCGATCTCGAAACCGACGGGAAGAGCGTCTGGTTCCGATTGGACGAGAGCGCCTCCCTGGAGGCCGAGCTCGCCATGGATGCGGACGTGTGGGACCTGGACGGACTCCTGGCCGAGCTCGAGATGGCCGATCTCGACATGGCCGGCGACCCGACGGCGGTGCGGTTGCGGGGCGTGCAACTGCAGGCCGTGCCGGTGCTGCTGTGGCTCGCCGCCCAACAACACCAGGAGGCGGTCCTGCGGGAGCTGTTCCTCATGCAGGAGCAGGCCGAGGACGACATAGGGCATCTCGATCTCATCAAGGCCGGCCGCGCGCAGCGTCTGCTCAGCGCCGCCGTCGACCGCGCGGTCGACGAGGGCATCGCCGCCGGTCTGCCGCTGTTCGCGTTGCCGAAGGGGCACCCGTCGCCGTTGGGGGCGGTGCCGCGGTCGATCGACGCCGACGTGTTCGTGCCCGACGACAGTCACGCGGACTTCACAGCCCTGCAGGACGCGTTGGATGCCGGCCTTCGCCTGGGAGCGGCGGACCGCATGCTCATCCGGCCGGCACTCCCCGAACTCGTGGCGCTCCGTGACTGGTCGTGCGAACAGGTGCTCGCTCAGGTGAACGGCGTGGCGGGGACACCGTGGGGCGGGGCCGACCACCCGCGATTCGTCGACCCCGCGTCGGCGACCGACACCGCGCCGGCGCCGCGGTGGGACGGCGCGGCAGTTCTCGCCAGTGACCGCGTGGTGCTCGCCGCGGACGACAACAACCGACTCGTCGCCGTGAGCCGTCCCGCCGCCGACCTGCTGGGCTGGACCGTGGAGGAACTCACCGGGCGACGCGTCGTGTCGATCGTGCCGGAACGGCTCCGCGAGGCGCACGTCGCCGGGTTTGCCCGCCATCTCACCACTGGCGAGGTGCATGTGCTGGGCATCGACATCACGTTGCCCGTGCTGCGACGCGACGGCAGCGAGGTGCTGTGCTCGTTCTTCATCGAGCAAGCGCCGGCGGGCGCTGGTCGGGCCGTTTACGTCGCGTGGCTCACACCGCTCGACTAGCGGCGAGCGGCGACGCCCTGACCGTGCGGAGCAGCGCGAAGATCATTGGCGCGAGACACCGGGGCAGCTCAGGCGTGGCGGGCCGTGACCCGGGATCCTGCGCGGCTGAAAGGGTGAGTGTCTGGCCTCACCGGGCACACCGAACAAAAGGAACAGCCAACCGGGAAGCCCCGGGGAAGGACCGGGTGAGTATGGGATTCGACAATCAGCCTCGGTCGACGCCGCCGGCCCTCACCCTCAGCCCGCTGGCCCAGGCGGTGTCCACGGCCCGCCACTACGTTCGCGACCTGCTGCCGGCACTCGGTGGCGAGGGCTGCCTGGACAACGCACAACTGGCCGTGTCGGAGCTGGTGACCAACGCGACGCTGCACGCCCGTACCGCCATGACCATCGAAGTTCTGCGCGCTCCGAGTGGTCGTATCCGCATCAGCGTCCGCGACGATTCCCCGATGATCCCGCAGCCGCGCTCCTACTCCCGAACAGCGACCACAGGCCGTGGCCTACGGCTGGTCGAAGCGGTCTGCACCGCGTGGGGAGTTGACGGCCTCGCCAAAGGTGCGGGCATCGGCAAGGTGGTGTGGTGCGAGCCCGCCCTCGACTCGGCCGTCCCCCGCCCGAACGACGAGTGGGGCGACGTGATCCAGGAGATGGCGTGACGCCTACGTGACGACGACCGTGCGCAGCGGCGTGACGATGACGGTGACTGGCCGGTCGTGCGCCTCGGTCGGCACCTCGTCGAGCACTTCTTCGTCGTACACGATCGCAATGATCGGGACGCCCGCCGGCACGCGCGACAGGGACCGGTCGTAGAAGCCGGAGCCGCGACCGAGGCGCTGCCCACGAACGTCGACGGCGAGCGCCGGGACGATCACCGCGTCGACGCTGGCGATCGCGTCGGCGCCGACGCGGGCCGCGGACGGCTCCGCGAAGCGCCAGGCCCCTGCGCCGAGACCGTCAAGACCGGTGTACGGCGCCCAGTCGAGGTCACCGTTCGCGCGGCCGACCGGGAGCAGGACCGTCACCCCACGGGCGTGCAGCGCCTCCAGCGCCGGCACCGGCGAGGGCTCCGATCCGAACGGCCAGTAGGCGGCGACGGTACGCGCCTTCGCGAGGACGTCGAGCGCCAGCAAGCGGTCCGACAGTTGGGTTGCCGCGCCGTCGCGGGCGTCGACGGGAAGCCCGAAACGCCGCTGCAGGGCGCCGAGCCGCATCGCCCGCTTGGCCCCTTTTGTCATGTCACGTCCTGGGGAGAGACTGAGAGAGCCATTCGTAGGACCGTATTCCTTTTGTGTCGTGCGCCAAGCCCCCCTGATTCCCGGGAAGGTGCGAGCATTGAGTTGATCCACCGGCGTGAGGCGCGGGTGCGCGAGAGGAGGCGGCGTGACCTACCGGCTGCGCCTTTTGCTCGCATTCGTCTTTGTCGCCCTGGTCCCGATCGCGATCAGTGCGGTGCTCGTCACCCGCTACCTGCCTGACCTGCGCCGCGAACTCGTTGGCGACCGCGTCACCACGGGGGCGGATGCCGTGGGCGCCCTCCTAGCGCAGCGCTGCGAGCTCGCGCTGGGGGCCAGCCGCGCGCTGGGCTACGCCGTCGCCGCCAAGGACCCGAGCGCGATCCGGCTCGCCGTTCGCACGGGGCCCGCGGTCTACGCCGCGTCGATCGCGGCGGACGGCACGGTGACCACCGCTGCCGGCGAGTTGCCAGAGCCCCTCGCCGGGCACGTCGCACCCGCAGGACTTGCGACCATCGGGTCGTGCGAAACCAGCCAGTCGTCCCCGTACGCGATCGTCGCGCAGTCCCCGCTGCGCGGCAGTGACGGCAGCGACCAGGGCAGCGTCGTGGTGGTCCTGCCGCTCGACGAGAAGTACGCGCGATCGCTGGCAGGCACTGCCCATGGCGACGTCACGTTCGTGACCGGGTCGGAGGTGGTCGCGACGTCGCTGCCGCAGGCGCTCGCCGCGACCGTGGCCGGCAACGCCGATCTGGCGGCCGGCTCGCAGAGCGCAGTCGTCGTCGGGGACCGCATGATCGCGGGTGTTGCGCCGGCGGACGGGCGCCCCGTCACGGTGCTCGTCAGCAGCACCCCGGCGGGCCGTTCGCTCCCGCTGGTGCCTCTGCTGGTGCTCATCGTCGTCGCCGCGGGCCTCGTCGCGACCCTCGCCGCCCGCCAACTCGCCAGGCTGGTCACCAAGCCGCTGACCGACCTGTCCGAAGCGGCCGGCCGCGTCGCGGAAGGCGATCTGGACACTTTCATCCCCGAGCGGTCCGGCGACGAGATCGGCCGCGTCGCCGGGGCCTTCAACGAGATGACTGTCGAGCTGCGGCGCCACATCCGGGCTCTCGAGACCAGTCGTGACGAGCTCCGCCGCAACCTCGCGCGCCTCGGCGAGACGCTATCCAGCACCCACGACCTCAACCGCATCCTCACCGTGATCCTCGAAACGGCCATGGTCAGCGTCCGTGCCGAGTCCGGGTCGATCCTGTTCGTCTCCAGCGGCCGCAACGACCTGCACCCGAAGGTCACGCGGGGCTTCGACGCCCAGTCGGCCGCGGGCCACAACGTGAAGTTCGGCGACGGGGTGGCCGGCACCGTGGCGGCAACGGGCGAGGCGCGCTGGGGCAAGGTCGGCACCGGCCCGCAGGACCTGACGCTCGCGGACGGCGAGCCCGGCGTGCGTGCCGTCATCAGCGTCCCGTTCAAGAGCTCGGGCCGAGTGATCGGCGTCCTCAATTTGTACGACCGCCTCGACGGCGTCGTGTTCGACGAGGGCGACGTCGCGACGATCCGCACGTTCGCCGCGCAGGCGTCCGCGGCGATCGACAACGTGCTCCTGCACCAGGAAGCGCAGCGCCTGTCCATCACCGACGGCCTGACGGGGCTGTGGAACTACCGCTACCTGCAGATGAACCTGGCAAAGGAAATCGAGCGCGCCACCCGGTTCCGGCGCCCGCTCGCTTTGCTCGTCCTCGACCTCGACCTGTTCAAGCGGATCAACGACCAGTACGGCCACCAGCGCGGCGACTCCGTTCTCATCGAGGTCGCGCAACGCGTCAAGGGCGAGATCCGCGAGGTCGACACGTTGGCGCGCTACGGCGGCGAGGAGTTCGTCCTGGTGCTGCCGGAAACGAAGCTCGCCGGCGCCCGCCAGGCGGCGCAGCGCATCTGCGACGTCGTGCGCCACCGTCCGTTCGGCGGGGAAGGGGAGGAGCCGATCACCGTGACCGTTTCCGTGGGCGTCGCCGTCTTCCCGGAGCACGGCAACTCGGCCGCCACGTTGCTACGGCGTGCTGACGAGGCCTTGTACGCCGCCAAGGACGCCGGGCGCGACACCTGGCGTCTCGCTGTCACCGACATCGACCTCGATGCGGTGGATCTGTCGTCGCCCGGTCCGACGGTCTGAGCGCCACGCCGTCCCGTCGTAACACTGTCTGGGTAGGGTCAACACATGCCATCAGCGCCCGTCACCGTTCGTAAAGCCGTGATCCCGGCTGCCGGCCTCGGCACGCGTTTCCTCCCCGCGAGCAAGGCCAGCCCGAAGGAGATGCTGCCGGTCGTCGACAAGCCGGCCATCCAGTACGTCGTGGAAGAGGCCGCCCGCGCGGGGCTGGACGACGTGCTGCTGATCACCGGGCGCAGCAAGCGGGCGGTCGAGGACCACTTCGACCACAACTGGGAGCTCGAGGCGACCCTCGAGGCGAACGGCGACCTGGAGCGGCTCGCGATCGTGCGGGAATCGTCCGACATCGCGACGGTGCACTCGGTGCGCCAGGGGCAGCCGAAGGGCCTGGGGCATGCGGTGCTCTGCGCCGCGGCGCACGTGGGGCACGAGCCGTTCGCCGTCCTCCTCGGCGACGACCTGATCGACGAACGCGACGAACTGCTGACCACGATGATCGACGTTCAGCGGCAGCGCGGCGGAAGCGTGATCGCACTTATCGAGGTGCCGCCCGAGACGATCTCCATGTACGGCTGCGTCGCCGTGGCGCCGACCGACACCCCGAATGTCCTGCGCATCACCGACATGGTGGAAAAGCCCGCGGTCGACGAGGCCCCCAGCAACTACGCGATCATCGGCCGCTATCTCCTCGCGCCCGAGATCTTCGACGTGCTGCGCAAGACCCAGCCCGGCCGGGGCGGGGAGATCCAGCTGACGGACGCCTTGAAGGTCCTCGCCGACCGCGACGGCGACGGGGGCGGTGTGCACGGGGTGCTGTTCCGTGGCCGGCGCTACGACACCGGTGACCGCCTCGAATACCTGCGCACCGTCGTCCTTCTCGCAAGTGAGCGTGACGACCTGGGCCCGCCGTTCCGCGCCTTCCTGCGTGACTTCGTGGCCACGTTCGACGCGTCGTGATGGCGGTCGTTCGCTCGTGATCGACATCACCGAGTTCGCCGAATTCGTCCTGGCCGACGTCAAGCCGATTGCCGAGCTCGAGCTGACACTGCTGGACGCCCACGGCAGCGTCCTCGCCCAAGACGTCGCGGCCGTCGAGCCGCTGCCCGCCTTCGACCGGGTCTCCTACGACGGCTACGCGGTCCGGATGGGCGACATCACGCCCGCGGCCGGCGGCTCACCCGTGCGGCTGCACGTCGTCGGCACTGTCGATCCCGGCGCGAGCACTGGCTTTTCCGTACAAGAAGGCATGGCCGTACGCGTTCGGGCGGGGTCGGCGGCGCCTCCGGGCAGCGAGACGATCGTCCCCAGCAGCTGGACCGACGAGGGCGCCGTCACCGTCGAGATCACGCGGCCCACCGCCGAAGGCTCCGGCATTCAGCGGGCGGGTTCCGAGCTGGCCGCCGGTGCCGTCGCGCTCGCCGCCGGCACCTACCTGCGGTCCGCCCAGATCGGCCTCCTGGCCGCGGTGGGCGTCTCGCGCGCCGTCATGCACCCGCGGCCTCGGGTGGTCGTGCTGGCGAGCGGCGCGGAGTTCGTGCAGCCGGGCGCCGTCCGCCGCGTGGGGGAGTTGTACGACGCGAACAGCCTCAGCCTCACGACCGCCGCCCTCGAAGCCGGCGCCCTTGCGTACCGGGTCGGCCTCGTCCCCGACAGCAGCCAGTTGCTCGACACGCTGGAAGACCAGTTGGTCCGCGCCGATTGCGTCATCGCGACCGTCGGCCCGTCCGCCGCGAGCCAGCAGGCGCTGCACGACGTCGTGCGCCGGCTCGGCACGGTGCGGACGGAGCGGCTGGCCGTCGAGCCGGGCGGTTCCGTCACGTACGGGCGGATCGGCTTCGACGAGACCGTGTATTTCGGGTTGCCGGGCGACCCCGCGTCGGCCCTGGTGGCGTTCGAGTTGCTGGTGCGGCCGGCGTTGCGGCGGATGCTCGGGTCGACGCAGGTGCAGCGGCCTGTTGTGCGGGCCCGACTCACGACCGGCCTGCGTTCGTCGCCCGGCGTCCGCTCGTACGTCCCTGCCTGGCTTGATGTTCGGGACAACGTGTACGTCGTCGAGCCCACCGGTTCGCCGGCCCAGCTCGCGTCCTATGGCCGGGCGAACGCGCTGGTCGTCATCGATGCGGAGACCACCGAAGTGCCCGAAGGCACAACGGTGACCGCGCTCCTTTTGGAACGCCGCAACCCGTGAGGCAACGCGACGAGGCGACCGGCTGGCCGGTCACGCTGAGGTCGGGCGACCTGACGTTGCGACCGATCGTGCTGCGCGACGCGCCGGCGTGGGTGGGGCTCCGCCGCCGCAACGCCGCCTGGATCGGCCCATGGGAGTCGACGCCACCGGGCAGGCAGACCGCCGAACCGTCGGTCGCCGGGTTCGTTGCCTACGCACTTGACCAACGCAGGTTGGCGAATGCGGGCCTGGCGATGCCGTTCGCCATCATGTTCGGCGGCGAATTCGTGGGCCAGCTCTCCGTCGCGTCGGTGACGAGGGGCGCGGTGCAGTCGGCGTCGCTCGGCTACTGGATCGATGAAGGGCACGCGGGTCGCGGCATCGTGCCGACCGCCGTCGCCCTCGTCGTCGACCACTGCTTCTCGGCGGTCGGGTTGCATCGACTCGAGATCAACGTGCGACCGGAGAACACCGCGAGTCTGCGTGTCGTGGAGAAGCTCGGCTTTCGTGAAGAAGGACTCAAACGCGGTTTCTTGTACGTGGATGGCGCGTTCCGCGACCACGTGTCTTTCGCCTTGCTGCACGAAGATGTTGCGCCGGGCGGACTGCTCAGTCGGTGGTTGGCGCACCAGTCACGACAGGGATGACGCCGCAGTAGTTGCGGCGAGGGGCCGTTGCCCGCGGGACGCGGTTGCGCGACACACCGATTCACGTCCGCGTTCCTGTCGACATGTCCGGTTAGCGTTCCGTCAACCACCTGCACGTACTTTTCCTGGCGAGGAGCCCTCTTGCGCAGCGGCCCGATCATCTTGCTGATCGTGGCTCTGTGGGCGGCCGTCCTGGTCCCTGCCTTCTTCCGGCGCCGGGACGACGCCACGGAGTCGAGGTCGGTGGACCGCTTCACCCGGGCGATGCGCACCCTCCGTCGCGACGACCCCCTTCCCGCGGACGACCGCACGATCCTGATGCCGCGCCGCCCGGCGGCCGCCATTGCGCCGCAGCTGTTCAGCAAGTCCGATGGCCGGGCCCGCTCGTACGCAGCCGCTCCGGAGCGCCCCGCCGCCCGGCCGGCCGTTTCTGCCCGGGCGGCGTCGTCTCCGCCCCGTCGCCCCGCGAGTGCGTCGCTCATCGCCCGCCGCCGGCGGGCCGCGCGCACGCTCGCCATCACCGTCGCAGTGACCTTGCTCATCGGCATCGTGGCCGGCAACGCCTTCTTCTGGATGTTGCACGGTCTGGTCGACGGCATGGCGGCCGTGTACGTCGTACACCTGCGTTCTGAGGCCAAGCGTGCAGCCCTGCTGGCGCGCCGCCGTCCCCGCGCCCGGGCTCAGCAGGCTGCGCCGCGCCCGCGGGCCGAGGCCGCCAGCGCTTCGGCGATCGACGAGCGGGCCGTCGAGCAGCACCGCGTCCGGTTCGAAGACGAAGAATCGGCGGTCTCCGTGGAACGCGCGGAAGGCGATGCCGGTGCCTCGTCCCGCGCCTGGCAGCCGATCCCGGTGCCGGTGCCGACGTACGTCACGGCCCCCAAGGCGCCGCGTCGCGGCAAGGAGATCGAGGTGCCGCCGTCCTGGGCGGACGGCCTCCGCGACGACGGTGTGGACATCGACCTGACGGCCCTCGAGCGGATCGAGCCGGAGATCGACCGGATGCTCCAGCGGCGCCGGGCGGTCAACGACTAACGCCTGTTGATCGAGTGGGCGACGTCATCCGCGGCAACTGCGGCGTGATAACGTCCGACTCGGTTTCGGGGCGTTAGCTCAGTTGGTAGAGCGCTGCGTTCGCATCGCAGAGGTCAGGAGTTCGAGTCTCCTACGCTCCACCCCTTAACCCCCTGGTCACAGGGTTTTCGACCGCAGATTAGACGGTCCGCCAACGCATTCGCGGCGGGCCTCTTGCGTTTCGGCGTCCCCAACCGTCGAAGTCCCGCGAGAGCTGGATTGTCAGGTCATCGGACTCGTGGA
>JAVEEB010000250.1 GCA_030840665.1 Frankiaceae bacterium
GCGGCCGACGCCGAGGTCGAGGCGCAGCAGATCCTCGATGAGCAGAAGCGGGTGACCGCCCGCGTCGCCGCCGAGAAGGCCGCGATCGGGGCGACGGTCACTGAGCAGATGGCACTCCTCGACAGCCTCGCGGCCGAACAGACGCACCTTTTCCACAAGGCGAAGGTCGAGGCCGAGCGCGAAGCCGCCCGCCTAGCTGCGATCGCGCTGGCCAAGCGGAAGGCAGCCCTCAAGGCGGCCGCCGAGGCCCTCGCCCGCCAGCGTGCCGCCGACGCGGCGCAGGCACGCGCGGACGCCCGCGCCAAGGCAGCCGCCGACGCGGCGAACAACAACAACGGTGGCGGCGGTGGCGGCGGCGGTGGCGGGACCGACCCGTCCGCGAACGGCAGCAACGGCGCCCAGATCGCCCTCAAGTGGGCGTACCGGGAGCTCGGCCGCCCCTACGTGTGGGGCGCCAATGGCCCCAACACGTTCGACTGCTCCGGCCTGACGCAGTACGTCTGGGCGAAGGCCGGCGTCTACCTGCCGCACTACACCGGCGACCAATGGAACTCGGGCCGGCACATCTCGCGCAGCGAGCTCCAGCCGGGCGACCTGGTCTTCTACTACTCGGACCTTCACCACATGGCCATCTACATCGGCAACGGTCAGGTCATCCACGCCCCGCACACGGGCGACGTGGTCAGGATCGCGCCGCTGGACATGGACCCGTACGCGGGAGCAGTCCGGGTCGGCTGACGGGATCGCCCGGATCCACGGGGTACATCCACGCCGCCTGATTGGCTCGACCTGGGAGTGACCGTGTTCGGACTCGACATCGGCGGTACCGGCATCAAGGGCGGCCCTGTCGACGTCAGCCTCGGCACGCTCGCCGGCGAACGGATCCGCGTGATGACCCCGCGGCCGGCGACGCCGGAGGCCGTGGCGGTGGTGTGCGGGGCGGTCGTGAAGCAGGCCGGCTACAAGGGTGTGCTCGGCGCGACCTACCCCGGCGTCGTGAAGGGCGGCCGGGCGATGACAGCCGCCAACGTCGACGGCGAATGGATCGGCACGGACATCGAGGCCCTGCTGGCGGCGACCACCGGCTGTGACGTGGTGGCCGTCAACGACGCAGATGCCGCCGGCCTGGCAGAGGTGCGCTTCGGAGCGGGCAAGGGGCAGCCGGGAGTGGTTGTCGTCGTCACGTTCGGGACGGGCATCGGCACCGGCGTGTTCCTGAACGGCGAGTTGCTGCCCAACACCGAGCTCGGCCACTTGGAGATCAAGGGCGGCGACTACGAGGACCAGGCGGCCGATTCAGCCCGCGAGCGGGAGGACCTGTCGTGGGAGGACTGGGCGCAGCACCGCGTGTCCACGTACCTGTCGCACCTCGAAGCGCTGCTCTGGCCGGATCTGTTCATCCTCGGCGGCGGGGTCAGCAAGAAGAGCGACAAGTGGCTCTCGTACGTGAAATGCAAGACACCCGTCGTGACGGCCGCCCTGCAGAACAGCGCGGGCATCATCGGCGCGGCGATGTATGCGCGAGAGCAACGCAGCTAACTGCACCCAACGGCGCGGACCGCGTGTCGCAGCGGCCCGTCAGCGGCGACGTCGGCCAGTCTTGACGAGTAAGCGTTGGACAAGAGTGTCCGGGAAATGTCTGAGGCCCCTGCATGTATGAGATGCAGGGGCCTCAGTCGATCTCGCGTTGCCGCTCGATCGCGCTCCATGCCCGGTTGGCCGCTGCTCCCGGCACCCGCCGCGCTCCACCGTCCCGCGAGTTGCCCCGCTGAACGTCTTCGCTCGGTGTCAGCCGTTCGCACTGCGAATGACGTGCTCCCCGATGGGGCGAGGTCCGGTTGCCCGGTCCTGCCGTTCTCGGCTTGCTGCCGCGCCGCCCCGACGCCGGTTGCCCGACGCGGTGCTGCCCGACCGCCCCGGATCCGTCTGCGTCGGTTGCCCGGCCCTGACGGATCCTTAGCCCCCGATGGCTCGGTCCCGGTTGCCCGGCACTGTCGCTTTCGGGACTTCGTTTCACTGTCATCCGGTTGCCCGGAAACTGTGAGCTGAAGGTCTTCGCTTGCGGCCCCCGTTGCCGGTGGCGTGACTGATTTCTATATCCACGGAAAGCGCCGCGCAAGTGCTTTGACCAGGCATTTTCCAACTATTTTTCTAGTCCACAGAAGTGATCCACTTGTCCCCAGGCGTGGGCGGTTGTGCACCGCTTCGTGCACCGGTTGTGCACCGATTCGTCCACAGCGTGGGGGCTGGCTTCGCGTCGCCGCCGCTCAGTCGCGGCATACTCGGCGGCATGAGATTCCGGGCGTTGCTGCAGTCCAACGGCAAGACCGCGGCGGGCTTCGTCGTGCCGCCGTCGGTCGTGGAGGGCCTCGGTGCGGGTGGCCATCCGAAGGTGACCGTGACCGTGGCCGGTCACACGTACCGCAGCTCGATCGCCAGGATGAGCGGCACGTTCATGCTCGGCATGAGCAACGAGCATCGAGCGCTGGCCGGCATCGAGCCGGGCTCAGAGTTCGGCGTGGAGGTCGAGCTCGAGACCGAGGGGCGGGAGGTCGAGGGGCCCGAGGACCTGGCGGCGGCCCTCGACGCCGACCCGGCGGCGCGCGCGTACTTCGACAAGCTGTCGTACAGCAACAAGCTCCGGCACGTCCTCGCGATCACGGGCGCCAAGGCAGCCGAGACCCGCGAGCGTCGGATCGCCAAGTCCGTCGAACTGTTCCACGAGGGCCGCAACTGACCGCTGGGCTGCCGCATCGCCCGGCCAGCGGGATGAGACACTGCGACACGCACCTGGAGGCGTCGCATAGTGGCCGAGTGCGGAGGTCTTGAAAACCTCTGACGGGAGACCGTCCGTGAGTTCGAATCTCACCGCCTCCGCGCGAAGACGACGCTGCGGCGGGCCATCGGTTTCTGGGGCCGCCGCCCGCGCCGGCTCGACGGGGCAAGCCCGTGATGCGGGGCCAACCGTTAGTGCGGGGCCAACCGTTAGTGCGGAAGAAAACTGGACCTATAGGCATCAGGAACTTCCCCGTAGCTCCTCCTGCGTCACCGCCGACCAATGGCTGACCCTCCCCGCGGGCCAAGGTCAGCTCAAGGGCACGCGGAAGACGACGATCGCGATGTCGTCGCGCGGCACGCCGCCCTGGAACTCCATGACGTCCGCGAGCAGTCCCTCCGCCACCGAGCTGGCTGAGCCCGCATGCCGTGCCACCGATCGGCTCAGGCCGTCGTCGTCGAAGAACACGTTCGTCCGCCGGCCCTCGGTGACCCCGTCGGTGTAAAGGACGATCACGTCCGTTGGGTCGAGATCGATCGACACATCGGGCAGCCGTGGCTCCTCGAGCACGCCAAGCAGCGTCCCTGGCTGGCCGACGAAGCTGCGCCGGGTGCCTTCGCGGGCGAGCAGCGGGAGCGGATGACCGCCGCAGCTCATGGTGGCTGTCCAGCGACCGCCGCGGCGGCGGAGGCGCGCGAGGACGACCGTCGCGAAACGGTCGACGCCGTCCCGAAGCATGACGTCGTTGACGTGGCGCAGGGCAGCGGATGGCCGCGGGTCACGCACCGCGGCGGCACGGAGTGTGTGGCGGATCAGCGCGGTGACGACGGCCGCCTCGGCGCCCTTGCCGCGCACGTCACCGACGACCACTGCCCACTCGTCCTCCGCGATTTCGAACACGTCGTAAAAGTCGCCGCCGACCTCTTCGCCGTTGCCCGCGGGCCGATACACCGCGGCGATGTCCAGGCCCGGGATCGCGGGGGGAGCGGGCGGGATCAGGGTCTGCTGAAGAGTGCGGGCGAGGGAACGGGCCCGACGTTCGGACTCCTCCGCGCGTCGTTTCGCCGCGAGGAGTTCCCGCTCGTAGGCGCGCCGTTCGGTGGCGTCGAAGATTGCCGTCCGCGTTCCGATGACCGCCCCCGTTGCATCGGTCTCGAGGACGGAGTTGACGAGGACGGGCACGTGCTCGCCGTTGGCGCGGACGAGGTCGAGTGCGATACCGCGGGCGGTGCCGTGCATGCGCAGCAGCGGTGCGTAGTGGGTTTCGTGGTAGATCCGGCCGCCGCCGGAGAGCAGGTCAACGAACCGCCGGCCGAGGAGGGCGGTGCGGTCGTAGCCGGTCAGCGCAAGGAGAGCCTCGTTGGCGGTGACGATCACACCTTCGGGGGTGGTGGCCAGATAGCCGCAGGGAGCGCGGTCGAAGAGTGTCTCGGCCTCGCCGACCGGCACGGACGGGTCCACGGACGTGCCCGCGGACGTACCCGCGAGGGTCTCGTCGCTCATCACGCGCGGACGCTCACGAAGGCCGCGATGGCCACAGTCGTTGCTTCCGGAGCGCTCAGGTTGGGGCAATGGCCGGTCGCGTCGAGGACGACGTAGGACGCGTTCGGCAACACGTCGCGCACATACTGCCCGACGGTGACGGGCGCGATGACATCGTTGCTGCACTGCAGAACCAGCGTCCGAGTCGTCACCAGCGGTAGGTCTGCGCGATTGTCCGACAGGAACGTTGCGCGGGCGAAGTTGGCTGCCAGCTCAGGGTCGGTGCGGCAGAAGCTCTCGGTGAGTTCCTCGCCGAGCTCGGGCCTGTCCGGGTTGCCCATGATCACCGGGGCGATGGCACTTGACCAACCCAGGTAATTGCTGTCGAGGGACTCGAGTAGTTCCGTGATGTCGGCCTCGGAGAAACCACCGGTGTAGTCCGCGTCGTCGATGTAGCGAGGCGACGGACCGACCATCACAAGCTTGGCGAAGCGCGAGGGCTCGGCCAGCGTCGCGAGCGCGCCGACCATCGACGACACCGAATGGCCGACGAAGATGACGTCGTGCAGGTCGAGCTCGCGACAGATGGTCACGACGTCGTCGGCATAGCCGGACAGCGTCGAGTATTTCTCGGCGTCGTAGGCACTAATGTCCGAACGCCCGGCGCCCACGTAGTCGAACAGGATGACGCGGAAGCGATCCGCGAAGTGCGGCGCGACGTGGCGCCACATGTTCTGGTCGCAGCCGAAACCGTGGGCGAAGAGCATCGGCTGCCCGTCAGCCGGCCCCGTCATCGTGATGTTGTGCTTCGCGACGACACCCATGCGCCACAC
>JAVEEB010000403.1 GCA_030840665.1 Frankiaceae bacterium
GCCCGGCAACGAGAACGCGTACTCGGGAGTGGCGATCAGGACGGCGTCCGCCCCGGACACCTCGGCGGACCAGCGGGCGACGGTGGCTGGCAGGTGGTCGGCGTACGCGGGGTCGAAGAACGGCAGCTCACCTATCGAGGCGGCGAAGGTGAGCTCCGTGCCGGCGGGCAGGCACTCGGCGGCCGCGCGCAGGAGCGCCGTGTTGGTCGAGGTGTCGCTCAGGCTGCCGGACACGGCGAGGATGCGCATGGCTGTGGCAGCGCTGGTCGGGCCCGGCAGATTCCCGGGTCCGTCTGGCCCTTTAAAGGCTGAGCGGGTCCGGCGTCTCGCCGCGCCGGGCGGCTTCCTCGGCGACCCGTTCCCAGCGGGAGTGCCATTCGTCGTTGGCCGCCGCGTCACGCGCCGCCGCCTCCGCTGCGGCCTGCTCCTGGGCCTCCCGGCGAACGCGCTCCTGCTGCTCCCAGAACGGGGTGGATCCCGACGGGCTCTCCTCGACCGGGTCGGGGGCGAAGGCTTGGGAAGCGAACAGCGGGCCCCGTGCCGCGAGGCTTTCCAGCCGGGCGGCGTCGGCGTCGAACTCCTCGGCCGTCACCACGGCGGCGTCCTTGCGCCAGAAGGCCACCCGTTCGTCCGTCTCCTCCGCGGCAACCGGCTCGGGGTCGAGGGCCGGCGGCCGGTACTCCGCGGCCCGCGAGGCGAGCATCTCGAGCCGGGCGGCGTCCGCGTCGAAGTCCTCGGCAGAGACAGCGACGGTGTCGCGGCGCCAACCGCTGACCGCGCCTGGCGCGTCCTGGGCCGGCAACTGGGCGGCGAGGCCGGGCCCGGTGAACGGCTGTCCGCCGGCCGGCATCGCGAAATCTCCGTGGCTCTCGCGCGTCTCGGAGGCACGAGCGGCGAGCGCCTCAAGGCGCATCGCGTCCGCGTCCAAGTCAGCGGCGGACACGTGCACGTCGTCGGGCCGCCAGCCAGATCGCGACACGTTGCCGCCGGGCTGCTCGGTGACCGGCGCGCTGGTGTTCACGGGCGTGCTGGCGTTCACGGGGGTGCTCGAGACGGGCGTGCTCGACACGGGCGTTGCCCCCAGCTCGCCCTCGGTCCGAGCAGTGGGCGCGGGCGGTTCGTAGTCGTCGCGGCTGAACAGCGACTGCGCGTCTGCCGAGCGCATGGCGTACTGCGCGAAACGGTCAGTGGCGTCATCGAAATCGGGAACGTCGCGCTCGGCGATGGCGGGAGCAGCCGGCGACGCGGTGGCGGCGGTGCCGCTCATGGCGTGGGGGAAGGCCCGCAAGTTCGCCTCGACGGCGTGGGCCGGGACGGTCGGTGTCGTGGGTCCGTCGAGCGCCTCGGGGTCACGCATCCAGAGGGGCCGCTCGTGAGCCGTGCTGGCCCAGCGTTCCAGGGCCTCCGTGTGGTCATGATCGCCGCTCGTCGCGGGTCCGGACACCGGGGGCGTGGCCGACTCGATGCCCGCAGCGCTCGGCGGGGGAGTAGCGGGCGTAGACGGGATACGCGGGGAGGCGGTCGCGGGCGTGTTAGTGCCCTTGCGCCAACCCAGCGCTCCTGGTGTGAGTCGTGCGGCCACGTCTCTCTCCTCGCTCTGACCTGCGAGTTATCGGCCATGGACGGGCCGGGTGAATGATCCGCTTGGGCCATAGGAACAGTGCGATTTGGGTCAATGAGACCGAATTCCGGCGTGTCGTGTTTTCAATCGCGGTGATCAAGTGCATCCTCCGGAGATGGAAACCGCCGCCTTTGCCGCCATCGGGGTGTTGGCCGTCCTGCTCCTGCTCATCGCCGCCGCCAAGTTCGGCCGTCGCCCCGACGTTTTTGCCGATGTCGTGGCCTTCGAGCAGGCCCGGAAGGCGTTGGCGCGCGATGCGCCCGCCGACCCCCGCACGTCGGCACTCGTCGAGCTGCCGTCACGCCGCAGCGCCTGACCTTCGTGCAGCGCCTGACCTTCGTACAGGGCCTGACCTTCGTACAAAGGTCCCCCGACCTTCGTACAAAAAAGGAGCCGATCACCCTCTGATGGGTGACCGGCTCCGACGAATAGCTGGGCGCAGGTTACGCGTAGTCGCGCAGCTGCTGCGAGCGGCTCGGGTGGCGCAGCTTGGCCATGGCCTCGCGCTCGATCTGGCGGATACGCTCCCGCGACAGGCCGAACATCGTGCCGATCTCGTTGAGCGTGCGCGGCTTGCCGTCATCGAGGCCGAACCGCATCTTGATGACCTGCGACTCGCGGCTTTCGAGGCTCTTGAGGGCCGACCGGAGCTGGTCGGTCATCATCCCGTACGCCACGGCGTCCTCGGCGTGCATGACGTCGCTGTCCTCGATGAAGTCACCGAGGGACGAGTCGTCCTCTTCGCCGATGGGGGACTCGAGGGAGATCGTCTCCTTGCGGAAATGCTGCATCTCCACGATGCGCGACGGCTCGACGTCGAGCTCCTTCGCCAGCTCCTCCGCGGTCGCGTCGCGGCCGAGGGTCTGGAGCAGGTGGCGTTCGGTGCGGGCCAGCTTGTTGATCTGCTCGACGAGGTGGACGGGGAGGCGGATCGTGCGGGCCTGGTCGGCCAGCGCACGCGTGATCGCCTGACGGATCCACCAGGTCGCGTACGTGGAGAACTTGAAGCCCTTGGAGTAGTCGAACTTCTCGACCGCGCGGACGAGGCCGAGGTTGCCCTCCTGGACCAGGTCGAGCAGCTCGAGACCGCGGCCCTGGTAGCGCTTGGCGAGGGACACGACGAGGCGCAGGTTGGCCTGCAGGAGGTGGGACTTGGCCCGCTCGCCGTCGCGCGCGATCCAGTTGAGGTCCTCGCGCTCCTTCTTCTTCAGCTTCGGAGTCAGCTCGCCCGCGGCGTCCTGGGTCAGCTTGTAGTCGGCGAACAGGCCCGCCTCGATGCGCTTGGAGAGCTCGACCTCTTGAAGCGCGTTGAGCAGCGGCACCTTGCCGATCTGCTTGAGGTACGCGGCGACGGGGTCGGAGGCGGCGCGCGTCTGCGCGTGCTTGAGAGCCAGCCGGCGGGCATCGAAGTCTTCGAGCTCGTCGAGGTCGCCGACCGGGGCCGCGGGGGCATCGTCGGTCGCGTCGAGGTCCGGGCCGTCGTCAACGTCGTCGGGGTCTATCGCCTCGGCGGTGTCGGCCGCCTGGACCGTGACGCCGGCGTTCCCGAGCTCGCGCACGACGTCGCCCTCGAGCGCGAGGTCGACCCCCGCTCCCGCAAGGGCAGCCCGGATCTCGGCCAGCGTGAGCTGTCCGTCGCCCGTGGCGCGCTGGGCAAGGGTGCGAACGAGAGCGTTCGCGCCTTCGGGGAGTTGGTCGGCGAGTGCCACCATGTCCTCTTTCGTATCGCTAACTGTCCGGTTGCTGCCCGATTCGGCACATCCGGTGTACCTGAGGCAACGTGGCCATCAAGCGCAGTGTTCCCTTTAACGCCTCACGGACCCGTCAGGTGCCCGTGGCGGGGAAATTGAGCCCGAAAGGTGTTCGGCCGGCGCCTACGAGGCGGACGTCACTTCTTGTCGTGCATCCTGCCGAGCGTGGTCAGAGCGCGAGAAGAGGACGAGTCGAAGCGGTACGACGAGCGGTTACGGCCGCCGGCCATGCCGACGGCGCCGAGGAGGGCGAAGACCACGCCGGCCCCCGCCAAGGCGGGCGCCTCCCACGTGGGCTGATGGAGGTGTCGTACGACGATCACTCCAGCGAGCGCGAGGGCCGCGAGACCAATCAGGATGACCAGGGCAAGGAAGATCCGCCGCCCGCGGCCAGCGGGCGACTCGATCAGGTCAGGACCGTCGGGAGACTGCCGGTAGGCCTTGCCTTCCGACGCGTCGGGGGACTCATTCACAGCTCTGGCCGTCGCACCCCGAACATGATGTCCTCCCAGCTCGGGACGGTCGCCCGGCGCGCACCCCCATCGTCCCCCAAGCCGTCGCCGTCGGGAATGACGGCCCGGGGCACCGCGTGGAGAGCCGGTGCCGGAGCGGGTTGCTCGGCGCTGCGGGTCAGGCCGCACAGCGACTCGGCGGCGAGGCCGTAGCAGCGCAGCACCCTGCCCGCGGGCTCGAAGGACCATTGCGCGAGGTGGCCATGGCCGCCGGCCTTGTATTCGAGGCGGATCAGCCAGGAGTTGTCGTCGCGGCGCCAGGCGTCCCAGCGCTCGGACTCGGGCTCGGCGCCGAGTTGCTGCAGGCGCTCCTCGACGAGGACGCCGAGCGGGATGGTCGGGTCGTCCGGGAGGCGGCGGGGGAGCGTCGCCTCCTGCGCCATCTCCGCGATGTGCAGCCGCTCGCGGAGCACGGGGCCCTCGAAGCGCCGGATGCGCTCGACGGGCACGCCGGCCGCGCGGGCCAGGTCCTCGGCGCTGTCGCCGGCGCGGATGCGGGACTGGATCTCGCGGGGCGTGAGCTCGCCGTCGGGGAGCGGCGGTCGGGTGGGCGCGCCGCTGTCGAGCAGCGTCGGAAGGAGGGCAGCCCGGACGTCGTCGTCGATGACGAGCCGGAATTGCTCGTCATCCAGCTCGGGGCAGGTGACGAGGAGTTCTCCGTCGTCACCAATCCCGGCGTACCGCAGTTCCCACATCGATCCTCCTGCGTCCAACACGTCGGTGACCGACAACCTACGTGCCCGACGGCCCGCCGTCGCGGCGGCTCGCCCACTGCGCGGTGTTGTCCTCGGAGCTGAGCGTGGGGAGGGTACGTTGTGCGCGTGGCTGACGAGGTGTTGACGCTCCGTGGTGTGAGCGTCGTGCGAGACGGTCGGCCGCTGCTTCGCGACGTGTACTGGCGCGTCGGCGCCGGCGAGCGCTGGGCGGTCATCGGCCCGAACGGCGCCGGGAAGACGACGCTCCTGCAGGTCGCCGTCGGGGCGTTGCGTCCCGAAGTCGGCACGGTCTCCCTCCTCGGGGAGGAGCTGGAACAGAGCGACCTGGACGACCTGCAACCGCGCGTCGGTTTCGCCTCGGCCGCTCTGCACGACCGACTCTCGCCGACCGAGCGCGTCCTCGACGTGGTCGTCACGGCTGCGCACGCGGCGCTGCGGCGCGTCGGCGACGACTACGACGAGTCCGACGAACAGCACGCCCGCGCCATGCTGGCTCAGCTCGGCTGCCGCGCGCTGGTCGACCGGACGTACGGGACCCTGTCGGAAGGCGAGCGCAAGCGCGTCCAGATCGCGCGGGCCCTCATGACCGACCCGGAGCTCCTGCTCCTCGACGAGCCCGCCGCCGGCCTGGACCTCGGGGCGCGCGAGGCGCTGCTACGCCGGTTGTCGCGGCTCGCCGCGGATGCCGGCGGCCCCGCGATGATCCTCGTGACGCACCACGTCGAGGAGATCCCCGCGGGCTTCACCCACGCGATGTTGATGCGCGGCGGCCGGGTGGTCGCCGCGGGCGCCCTGCCGGGCGTGCTGACCGACGCCTCGCTGTCGTCGTGCTTCGGGCTGCCGCTCCGCGTTTCCGCCGAGGACGGCCGGTTCTCGGCCCGCCTGGCTGGCGGCCGCTAGCCCCGCTGCCAGGGTATTTGCGGTGCCGACGTGGTGTGGGGTCAGCCGAGGCGTACGAAGTGCTTGCGGTCCGACCAGACCCGGACGATGTCGCGGACGCTCAACACGCCGATCACGTCGCCGCTGTCCGTGACGACCAGGTGCCGGAAACCGCCGGTGACCATCGTCTCCGCGGCCTGATCGAGGGGCCAGTGGGGTGCGGCGGTGACCAGGTTGTTGGTGACGTGCGCCGCCACGCGCTCAGTCGCCGGGTCGAGCCCGTGCCCGATGGCCCGCAGGACGTCCCGCTCCGTGAGGATGCCGATCCCGGACGTGTCGCCGTCGAGCACGATCGCTGCCCCGACCTCACGGTCGGCCATGAGGCGCGCGGCCTCCTGGAGCGTGTGGTCCGGCCCCACGTACAGGACGGATGGGCTCATGGCATCGCTGACTCGCATTGTGCGCCCCTTAGACAGTGTCCGAATGCGCCTAGCTGTTAACCCGAAGCATCACCCTCAAAGTCGACTATGGGAAGAGCGAGTTTGTCGCCGGGAGCGGGCATCATCGGCGCATGGGTGAACTTCGCATCGGCACGGCGTCGTGGACGGACAAGACGCTGTTGCAGTCCGGCTGGTATCCCGCGGACGCGGCCACCCCGGAAAAGCGGCTGGCGTTCTACGCGAGCCAGTTCCCGGTCGTCGAGGTCGACGCGACCTACTACAGCCCGCCGAACGAGCGAAACTCCGAGCTCTGGGCGGCGCGCACCCCGGAGGACTTCCGGTTCGACATCAAGGCGTACGGGCTGCTGACGGGTCATCCGGTGAAGGTCGCGTCGCTGTACAAGGACCTCCGCCCCGAAACGGACAAGAAGAATGTGTACGCGACGGACCTCGACCCCAAGGCGGTCGACGAGGTGTGGCAGCGATTCCTCGACGCGCTGGCGCCCCTGCACCACGCGGGCAAGCTCGGCCACCTGCTGTTCCAGTTCCCGCCGTGGTTCGTGATCTCCAAGGCCAACAAGGCGTACATCCTCGAGGTCGTCGAGAGGTGCCGGCCGGCCCGCGCTGTCGTCGAGTTCCGGCACGAGAGCTGGCTGCGGGAAGACAACGTGCGCGAGACGCTCGATTTTCTGACGTCGTACGGGATCCCGTATGTCTGCGTCGACATGCCGCAGGGCCACAAGTCCTCCGTCCCCCCGGTGCTCGCGGTGACGAGCGATCTCGCGGTGGTCCGCTTTCACGGCCACAGCGACAAGTGGACGTCGCGGGACATCTACGAGCGCTTCGGTTACCACTATTCGCAGGAGGAACTGGCCGAATGGGCGCCCAAAATTGCAGCCCTGGCTGAAGAAGCGAAGGAAACGCATGTGCTGATGAACAACTGCTACCGCGACTACGCGACGTCCAACGCGCGCCAGCTCGCACAGCAGATCGACCTGTTGCAGCACCGCTGATCGAGCCCCCGGCAGAGGCGTCCCGTCAGAGCGTCCCGTCAGCGCCGGCGTGTGGCCGGCACCCGCGCGAGCGGCCACGATGTCTGCGGCTCGTACGTCGGGTGCACGCCCAGACGGCTGCGCATCAGGAAGAGATCGCGGGCGACCCAGGACGGTCCGTCGTACGACGCCATCGCCGCTGCCGCCTCGACGACGGAGCCCTCGTGGCGCGGCCGGGCGACGGTCAGGTGCGGGCGGTACGGCTTCTGCTGCAGGTCCAGCCCGCTGGCCGTGACGGCATCGGTCACCGAAGCCGCGAGGGTTTGCATGGGCTTCGTGTCTCCCTGCAAACCCAGCCACAGCACGCGTTCGGCGAAGTGGCCCGACCCCGCCACGTGCAGGCGCAGCGGCGGCGCGGCCACCGCGACGGCGCTCAGGCAGCTGACGAGCGGGGCCGTGTGCTCCTCGGGAACGTCGCCGAGGAATGCCAGCGTCAGGTGGTACCGCTCGGGCCCGATGCGCTTGAGCTGCGCCCGGATCGCCGACGGCAACCGCGCCACCGCGTGGGCCACCTCCTCCCTCACCGAGGGTGGCGGCACGAGCGCGACGAAGAGCCTCATGTCACTGCGTCGCTATCCGGACGCGGCCGCGGAACGCCCGCAGGACATCGGCGTCGCCCGTGAGTCCGACGGCGTCGTCCGGCGCCCGCCCCCACAGCCAGAGCAGTACCGCGGAGGGCTCACCCCCGATGGCCGCGTCCGCTGGCCAGTCGCGGACCTGCTCCGCGTCGGTCGCGCGTGTCACGTCGACGGCGGCGGGATGAAGGTGGCAGCGCCACGCCGCCCCGCCGGCCCGGACGGCCACCGTCCGGTCAGCGCCATCTTCCGGGCGCAACTCGCCCCACCCGTCCTCCGATACGCCGGCCCACGAGTCGCGGAGAAAAACCGTGAGCACCTCGTCGATGCCGTCGACAGCCAGAGCCGCGTCCACCGGGGTCCGGACGCCGACGGCCTGCTCGACGTCGACGCGGTGCACGACCGTCTCCAGGGCCATGCGCCGGTACCAGAAGCCCACCGTCGGGTCCTGCGGCCAGCGCGTGTGCGCCGCTGATGCCGGTTCGCGCCCGGCGAGCTCATCGAGCATTGCGCGCAGCGATGCCCGGAACCAGCCCAGCGACCCGCCCGCCGGTGATTGCTGCCATTCGCCCGCCGTCGGTCGGCGGCCGAGCCGGATCACTGCGGCTTGCCGCCGGTACACGTCCGACGTGTGCGCCACGACGTCCCCGACCGTCCACCCGGGACAGCTGGGGACGGCGGCCTGCAGGCCATGCGCGCCCGCCACGTCGGCGAGCCTCTCGCCGTCGGCTCGAAAGAGAGCCAGGTACCGCGCCGGCGTCAGCGGCGTCGCGAAGCTCGGGGGAGTTGTCACGGCCACCCTGTCGCCATTCCTCGGAGTCCTGCGGCCGACGGAAAGACGACCGCGCGCCGAGTCAGCTCTCCGCCGTCGCAGATCCGACCAGCCGCCTTTGATTGCATCACGCCCCGGCCGTTCCGGCCGCCCTGTTTCGAGTCGCCGAGGTAAACAGCTGGTTAATCGGTCGATCCCTTCGTACAAAGGAATTTGGTACGGGCTAGACCTTCGGGCGAACGGCGGGTCGCAGGACGCGCGCCGTCGGCATCAGGGGGGCACCCAGGCGCCGGCGCGACAGCATCGCCTGCGCGTCCTCGGCGGACAGCGGCCTCGCGAACCAGTAGCCCTGGCCGAGGTTGCAGCCCATGGCGTGCAGGGCGATGACCTGCTCGGGCTCCTCGATGCCTTCGGCGATCAGCGTGAGGTCGAGGGACCGCGCCATGACCGTGATCGCCTCGACGAGGGACGCCGACCGGCTGTCGCGGGCGATGTCCGCGACGAACGAGCGGTCGATCTTGAGGATGTCGATCGGCATGTGCCGCAGGTAGCCGATGGACGAGTAGCCGGTGCCGAAGTCGTCGATCGCGAGCTGCACCCCGAGGTCGTGCAGCTCCCGCAGCCGGCGCAGGTGGTCGCCGTCCTCCTGGACGAAAGTGCTCTCCGTGATTTCGAGGACGAGTTGTACGGGCGCGTTGTAGCGGCTGCGCAGACTCGCGACCTGGTCGACGATGAGCTGGTCCCCGAGTTGCTGGGGCGAGAGGTTGACGGCCATCGTCAGCGGACGCTGATATTTTTCCGTCCACGCGGCGGCGTCGGCGTACGCCTTCTCCAGCACCCACTCGCCGATGCCACCGATCAGGCCGGTCTCTTCGGCGATGCCGACGAAGCGCAACGGCTCGAGTCGCCCGTGGCCAGGGTGGTCCCACCGGAGCAGGGCCTCGAACCCTTCGACCATGCCGGTGTTGAGGTTGATGACGGGCTGGTACGTCAGCGCGAGTTCGGAGCGGTCGAGCACCTTGCGCAGGTCGCCTTCGAGGGCGAGCCGTTCGCGGCTCTCCTGCCACAGCGTCGACGTGAACACGTGATAGCGACCGCGGCCCGTCTCCTTGGCGCGGTACATGGCGAGGTCGCTGTGGCGCAGCAGCGTGCTCGCCTCGACCTCGTCGGCCCGGATCGCGATCCCGATGCTGGCGCCGATCGACACGTCGATGCCGCCGATGCGCAGCGGCTCGCGGAGGGCGGCCAGGATCCGGTCCGCGACCTCGACGGCACCCGAGTCCGTCCTCATCTCCTGCAGGAGGACGGCGAACTCGTCGCCGCCGAGACGGCCGACGGTGTCGCCGGGCCGCACGCAGATGCGCAGCCGGTTCGCGACCGCGATGAGCAGCTGGTCGCCGGCGTCGTGGCCGAGGGAGTCGTTCACGCCTTTGAAGCCGTCGAGGTCGATGAACAGGACCGCCATCGGCCGCGGCGACCGAAGGCACAGCGCGACGCCGAGCTGCACGCGGTCCGCGAACAGGGCGCGGTTCGGCAGGCCGGTGAGCGGGTCGTGCCGCGCCAGGTGCGCCATCTCCCCGACGAGGCGGGCACGGGACAGCGACTCCATCGCGATCGCACCGAGCATGTCGAGGGTGCGTTGCGCGCGGTGCGGTGCGTGCGGCTGCTGCGGCGCGACGAGCCAGGTCGCGCCTTCCCCGAGGTCCGGCAGGAGCACGCCGATCTCCCGCGCGGCCGGGGGCGCCGTGCGCAGCGCCGCTCCGGGTGCATGCAGCATCGTGCGCGTGTGTTCGAGGAGGATCCCCAGGATCTCGTGCGACGTGCTCGCCTGGTG
>JAVEEB010000328.1 GCA_030840665.1 Frankiaceae bacterium
TTTTGTCACTCCCTGCTGCAGTTGCGGCGCCCAGCGTGGCACGATCGCATGCGTTCCTCGACATGGGAGTGGCCGTGCTCGTCCTCACCGTTCTGCTGCTCGCCGGCTTGCTCTTCGGTGTTGCCGCCGTTTCTGTCGGGCACGGAAGCCCGTTGTCGGACACGTCCGTCGATCGCCGCGAGCCGCTCCTGCCCGCGGATCCGGTGTCGGCCGCCGACGTGGAGTCGTTGCGGTTCACCATGGCCCTGCGCGGCTACCGCATGGACGAGGTGGACGCAGTTCTCGAACGCCTGTCCACCGAGCTCTCGGTGCGCGACGCGGAGATCGGCCGGTTGCGATCCGGTGTCGGTGTCGGGCCCCAGTCCCCGGCCGGCGAGCCCGCGTCAGGTTCGCAGCCCTCCGCGGTCGACGGGCCGCAGCCTGCCGACCTGTATGCCGCGCCGGACTCGAACGCCTACCAGGGGCCCGGCTATGACGCCGGCGCCTACGAGGCCCCGCTTCCGTACGACCTGCGCCCCGAACCCGGGACCGAAGGGCATGGCGCGTAGCGCGACCACTGTCCACAGGCGCCCGCCCGTCCACAGGCACCCTCCGCCGGAGTCGCCCGTGTCCCGCTCGCGGCCTACGTTCGTGACATGACAGATCTGATCGAGGGCCCGGACGGGCTCCTGCGCTGCAGCTGGGCGACCAGCGCGCCCGAATACCTCAGCTACCACGACTCCGAGTGGGGCCGGCTGCTCAAGGGCGACGACGCCCTCTTCGAACGGCTGGCTCTCGAGTCCTTCCAATCCGGCCTGTCCTGGATCGTCGTCCTTCGCAAGCGGGGGGCGTTCCGCGCCGCCTTCGACGATTTCGTGCTCGAGAAAGTCGCTTCGTACGACGACAACGACGTCGAACGGCTCCTGGCCGACGCCGGGATCGTGCGCAACCGCGCCAAGATCTCCGCGACGATCCGCAACGCGCAGCTGGCTCTGGAGCTCCCGGCGGGCCTGTCGGAGCATCTGTGGTCGTTCGCGCCGGTGGTCGGCCCCGCCGTGGCGGGCTCGGCGGAGCCCCCGGTGGTGCGCGCCACCTCGCCGGAATCCGACGCGCTGGCCGCGGATCTGCGCCAGCGCGGGTTCCGATTTGTGGGGCCGACGACTGCGTACGCCCTCATGCAAGCCACCGGGATGGTCAACGATCACGCCGTCGGATGCGTGGCC
This sequence comes from Frankiaceae bacterium, assembly GCA_030840665.1. Lineage (GTDB taxonomy): Bacteria > Actinomycetota > Actinomycetes > JAVEEB01 > JAVEEB01 > JAVEEB01. The sequence continues at coordinate 1,203 of JAVEEB010000328.1, forward strand.
CGGGAGGGCCTTCGGGTGCCCTGATTTCCTGATCACCGCCCCATCAGAGAGAATGGAGATCGCACAGGCAATCAATCCGAGGGGAGTCAGCATGGCGGCGATGAAGCCGCGGACTGGCGACGGTCCGCTGGAAGTCACCAAAGAGGGTCGCGGCATCGTGATGCGCGTCCCGCTCGAGGGTGGCGGCCGGCTTGTCGTCGAACTCACCCCCGACGAGGCGACGTCGCTCGGCGAGGCGCTCAAGACCGCCGTCGGCTGAGCCGGCTCTGACGTCGCACCCGCGGCTGATCCCGTGCTGACCAACACCATCAGGCTGTTTTCGGGCCCTATCGGTGATGCCTGCGACGTTGTCGCCGTTCTCGTGCGGCCGGCAGTCGACGGGGCGGCTTTCGAGCTGCCCGGCGATGCGTCGGCACTCAGCGCCGTGGACATTCAGGCGTTTCTGACGCGCGAGAAGTTCACCGGCGACGCTGGTGAGATCGCCGCGCTCCCGACCCATGCCGACGAGGGCGTCCGGTTGCTCCTGTTCGCAGGGATCGGCCCCGCCCTGTCGCCAGCGATCCGGAAGGCGGCGGCGGCCGTTGCCCGCCGTGCGCGCGACCACGCACGCCTGCGCGTAGACGTGCGCGGCCTGGACGCCGGGCAGGTGGCGACGTTCGCCGAGTCCGCGCAACTCGCGTCGTACCGCTTCACGATGAAGTCCGAGCCCAAGCCGATCGCCCTCGAAGAGATCTCCCTCCTCGTCGACAACCCGCCGACCGCCACCGAGACGGCCGCCGTCGAGACGGCCGCCGGTCAGGGGTCTGCCGTGGGGGACCCGGGCGTCGAAAGGGCCGTCGCAGACGCGGGAGTCCGCGCCACGGCTGTCACCGTGGCCCGCGACCTCGCAAACACGCCATCCGGCCACAAGAGCCCGCAGTCCCTGGCCGACGAGGCGACGCGGATCGCTGCTGAATCCGGCCTCGAAGTGCGCGTGTGGAACGAGCGCGACCTCCTCGATGGCGGCTTCGGGGGGATCGCCGGGGTGGGCATGGGCTCAGCTCAGCCGCCGCGGTTGATTCAGCTCAGCTACCGGCCCGACGGGGCCACGAGGCACGTCGTGTTGGTCGGGAAGGGCATCACGTTCGACTCGGGCGGACTGTCCATCAAGCCCGCCGACGGCATGCCGCTGATGAAGACCGACATGTCCGGCGGCGCGACCGTCCTGGCGGTGCTGGGCGCCTTGCGTCGCCTGCGCTGCCCGATCGCGGTCACCGGACTCGTCGCAGCGGCCGAAAACATGCCCTCGGGGTCGGCGCTCCGGCCCGGTGACGTGGTGCACCACTTCGGCGGCCGCACCTCCGAGGTGCTCAACACCGACGCGGAAGGCCGCCTCGTCCTCGCGGACGCCATCGCGTATGCCGTTGCCGAGCTCGCCCCCGATGCCATCGTCGACTTCGCGACCCTCACGGGCGCGGCGACCCTCGGCCTGGGCAAGCGGCACGCTGCGTTCTACGCCACGGATGAAGCTCTGGCCACGGAGCTGCTCGCAGCGGCCACGGTTGCCGGCGAGAATTGGTGGCGGATGCCGCTCGTCGACGAGTACCGCTTCACGCTCGATTCGCCGATCGCGGACCTGTCGAACATCGGCACCGACCCACACGTCAGCGGCGGCTCCATCGTCGCGGCGCTGTACCTGCGGGAGTTCGCCGGCGCCGTGCCATGGGCGCACCTCGACATGGCCGGCCCCGCGCGCGCGGACCGCGACGAGGACGACGTGACGAAGGGCGCGACGGGCTACGCCGTCCGTACCCTGTTGCAGTGGCTCGCCGGACCCCCGGACGTCCCAGCCACCTGAGCGCAACCGTCCCCGCCGTTCTGGGCGCCACAACGACTGGTGGGCCGGAGCAGAAGCTCCGACCCACCAGTGTCAGTTACATCGTCCGCCAGACTGCCGGCTGAGCAGTTACGGGAAGCTGACCACGAAGACGATCGTGTCCCTGTTGGCGTCGTTCGCCGGGCCACCGATGTCATTGACGACGTGGTCGATGGTGCCCGGGCCGGACAGGTTGAGCGTCAGGATGTCGTGCAGCTGCACGCCCGGCGTGACCGGCGCCTCAAACGAGTGCGAGACGTGGATCGTCGGGTCGACCGGGGTGTAGATGTAGCTGCCCATGCCGTAGCCCTGGAACGTCTTGACGTCGTTGGCGATCTTGAACGCTGCGTAGCCGAGGATGCCGTCATGCTGGTACGCCGCCTGGTTGGGGGCGTCGTACGGCAGCTCGTTCTGGAAGAAGATGGTCTGCCCACCTTCGCCGTTCCAGATCACGTTGTACTTCTGGTAGTGCTCGACGAACAGGCCCGTCGCCGTCACGTTGTCGCCGTTGACGACCACGCCCGTGTCGGCGGTGTTGATGGTCCAGCCGACGGAGCCGGCCACGCCGTGGTCGGCGCGCCACGCCCAGATGTCGTCCAGGATGACGTTGTCCTGGTTGACCTCGAGGCTCACCGTCGCCTTGCCGACGTGTGGTCCGCCGATCCGGAAGAACACGTCCTGCAGGGCCGTCGGGTTCGACGCGGAGCCCTTGTGGGCGCCCTTGCCGGTGCCGATCTTGACGAGGACCGGCGAGTTGACCAGGCCGGCGTCGAACGTGAGGCCGGCGATGTCGACACCCTCGGCGTTGTTGTTCGTCTGGAGGATGGTGTTGCCGTTCTTCGCCGTGAACGTCGCGAGGCCGAGACCCAGGACGACGGTGTTGCTGCGGTTGACGGTGAGCGTGCGGTCGTACGTGTACACGCCCGGGGTCACGAGGAGGTTCTTTCCGGAGTCGAGGGCGTTCTGCGCCTGCGCCGCCGTCGTGCTGGCGGTGACGAGGAAGAACGAGCTCAGCGGCAGCGAGGTGCCCGGGGTGGGCCCGTTCGCCCACGTGGTGCCGACGCTGTTCGTCTGCGCGGACGGGACGAAGACCCGGAAGTCACCCTTGTCGTTCACGTAGAGGTACGGGCGCTCCTTCGACACTGGGGTCGTCACGAGAGTCGTGTACGCCGAGGTGCCCGGGTTGGTGTCGCGGCCGAAGTCCTGCGCCGGCGCGTGGAGGTCACCGGAGAACACCTGGTTCCACACGTAATTGGACCAGCCGTTGCCGAGGTCGGAGTTGCGCACGTAGAACTGTTGCTGCGACCCGTTGAGGGCACCGCCCTCGAGGAACGAGTCGGCCACGAACCCGCCGCTCGCAAAGTTGGGGTTCTCGCAGTACGGCATGAAGGTCGTGAATTCCTTCACGTCGACGCGGCGCATCGGCGCCGCCTGCGACACGGCCCACATCTCGTTGCCGGTGTGGCAGCCATCGGCCGTCGGCACGACGTGGATGGTCAGGTTCGACACCGACCGCCAGAAGGTGTCGAGCGAGCCGCTGCCGTTACGGCCGGTGGCAGTGACACCGCCGTTGATCGTCACGTCGCCCGGGTTCTGACCGAGGCCGGCGACCTCGGTGTAATAGCCGACCGGAATGTCGAGGGGGTTCGCGTCGCTTCCGTACGTCCCCGGCTTGAAGAGCAGCGCGTACCGTTCCGTGCCCATCTCGTTCGGGATCTGCAGTGCGGCGATGGCGTCGACCGTCGCCTGGATGTCCGACTGGGGCATGCTGGGGTCGAAGATCTTCACGTTGGGGCCGAAGTTCGGGTTCGTGGCGCTGGCCGGCGCGGGAAGCGCCAGAGCGGTCCCTGTTGTCGAGATGGCAGTGGCAAGCGCAACGGCACCGACGAGGACGCGGCTGATGCGCCGACGCCCTTCCGGCCGGTTGCCGTTCAGGGCAGTTGGTGAGGACATGAAATGCGGGTCCTTTCGTGGCGGAGCGCCGAAAAAAGCCGGAAACGTTTCCAACTTTGCGGACCATAACTCCCGCGCAATAAGCCCGTCTAGACAAATCGGACACGTATTTCCGGCGAGTTAACGAGTTCTACCCGATGGGGTGAGAGCGCATTCACGGTGAGTTTTCACGCGACCACTGACAGTCAGCTCAGGCGATCGCGGGGACACCCTGCGTCAACGGGACCGGCCCGGTGGAGTCGCGCACGATGAGGGCTCCCGGCACCAACTCGGGGCGTCGCGCAGCAGTCGACGGCGGGGCGTCGGCGCCCCTGCCGAACTCGCGATCCTCCGCGATCAAGTTGCTCAGCAACTCGACCGCGGCGCGACCCAGACCGAGGTAGTCCTGGGAGACGGTCGTCAGCGAAGGGCGGACAAGGGCCGCGATCTCCACGTCGTCGAACCCGACCACCGAAATGTCGCCGGGGACGTCGAGGCCCGCCTCGTTGATCGCGTGCATAGCGCCGACGGCCATCTGGTCCCCGCAGGCGAACACCGCGGTCGGGGGGTTGGGGAGGGCCAACAGGGTGAGCATCGCCGCGTGCCCGGACTCGATGAAGAAATCGCCGCTGACGACGTACTCGGGCAGCACCTCGAGCCCATGCGCGGCCATCTGCGTACGGAAACCTTCATGGCGCTCGACGCCCGGCAGAATGTCGAGCGGTCCGGTGATGACCGCGATCCGGCGGTGGCCCAAGCCGACCAGGTGATCGACGGCCAGGGACGCCCCGTGGTGGTTGTCGGCGCCGACGTACGACGCCCGCCGCCCCCGGATCGGCAGGTCCAGGCCGATGCACGGTCGGCCCGACGCGATGAGGGCCTCCACGGCCGGCAGGTGCGGCTCCACCGCCATCAGTGCGACGCCTTCGAGGCTGTGCTGCGCGGCGATGCGTACGAAGGCGTCCTCAGAGCCGGTCGTACTGCCCGGCGACAGGATCATGAGGTGGTATCCGGTCTCGGCCAGGGCGATCTTCAACCCGACGGCGAGGTCTTGGAGGAAGGAGTGGCGCCCCTTCGTCACGACGTACGACGTGTCCCAGATCAGCCCTACCGTGTCCGACCGGCGCCGCACGAGCGTGCGCGCCTGCTCGTTGGGGAGGTAGCCGAGGTCACTCGCCGTCTTGCGGACGCGCTCGCGGGTTGCCTCGCTCACGTCGGGCCGCCCGTTCAGTGCACGCGACACGGTCGCGGGGGAGACCCCGCTTCGCCGCGCGACTTCCCGGATGTCCACCACTACGCGTGCTCCTCAGCGATACGACGCCCCCCGGGCGTCCAGGTCGGCCTACGTTCAGGTTAGCCGCCTGCGGGGCACTCGCGGTCGGGCGGAGCAGGTCGATGCGACGCCGCTTGTCTCAACCGACGATCTTGACGTTCTTGCCGATGCAGACAACACCGGCATCGCTGATCGTGTAGAGCTCACGGTCCCGGTCCATGTCGATCCCGATGCGGGCACCCGGCGGGATCACGACGTTCTTGTCGACGATGGCGTTGCGCACGATCGCGCCGGCCCCGACCTGCACGTTGTGCATCAGGACGCTGTTCTCGACGCGGGCGCCGTGGTCGACATAGACGCGCGGAGACAGCACCGACCGGTGGACGACACCGTCGGAGACGATCGCGCCGTTGCACAGGAGGGAGTCGATGACGCTGGACGTCGGGTTGACGACCTTCGCCGGCGGGAGCGACTCGATGTAGGTGAGGATCGGCCACTTCTCGTTGTAGAGGTTGAACACGGGGAGTGGCGAGACGAGGTCCATGTTGCCCTCGTAGTAGGCGTCGATCGTCCCTACGTCCCGCCAGTAGCCGCAGTCGCGGTCCGTGGCGCCGGGCACCTCGTTGTCGGCGAAGTCGTAGACCATCGCGTCGTTCGACGCGACCATCGCCGGGATGATGTTGCCGCCCATGTCATGGAGGGACGACTCGTCGGCCGCGTCGATGCGCACGGCCTCGATGAGCGCGTCGGCCGTGAATACGTAGTTGCCCATGGACGCGAAGATCTCGTCGGGGGAGTCGGGTAGTCCCGGGGGATTGGCGGGCTTCTCCAGGAACTGCTTGATGGTGCCATCGGCGTTGGCGTCGATGACGCCGAAGTGGCGCGACTCGGACCGCGGCACGCGCATCCCGGCCACGGTCACGCCCTTGCCGCTCGCGATGTGGGCTTCCACCATCTGCTCCGGGTCCATCCGGTAGATGTGGTCAGCGCCGAAGACGATGATGTAGTCGGGCTTCTCGTCGTACACAAGATTGAGGCTTTGGTAGATCGCGTCGGCCGATCCCGAGAACCAGCGGTCGCCGACGCGCTGCTGGGCGGGGACCGTCGTCACGTAGTTGCTGAGGAGCGTCGACATGCGCCAGGTCCGGGAGATGTGCAGGTCGAGGGAGTGCGACTTGTACTGGGTCAGGACGACCAGCTTGCGATAGCCGCCGTTGACCATGTTCGACAGCACGAAGTCGATGATGCGGTAGCTGCCGGCGTACGGAACGGCAGGCTTGGCCCGGTCGTCGGTGAGCGGGCTCAGGCGCGAGCCCTTGCCGCCGGCGAGGACGATCGCGAGGACGTGTTTTCCCTTGGCCATGACGGGACAGTAGTGCCCCTCAGGCCGAGATCCCAGTCTTAGTAGGGTCCAGATCATGCGCGTCGCCCTCCTCACCCGCGAATACCCGCCCGAGATCTACGGCGGGGCCGGCGTCCACGTCGAATATCTGGCGCGCGAGCTGCGTCGTCTCGTCGACCTGGATGTCCACTGTTTCGGGGCCCCGCGCCCGGACGCGACGGCCCACGTGGCCAACGTCGCGCTGGGCGAGGCCAACGCCGCCCTCCGCGTGTTGTCGGTCGACGTCGCCATGGCCGCCGGCATCAAGGACGCCGAGCTGGTGCATTCACACACCTGGTACGCGAACATGGGCGGCCACCTGGCCAAGCTCGTGTACGGCATCCCGCACGTCATGAGCGCCCACTCGCTCGAGCCGATGCGGCCCTGGAAGGCCGAGCAACTCGGCGGCGGCTACGCCCTCTCTTCCTGGGCCGAGCGCACCGCCATCGAGGCGGCGGACGCCGTCGTGGCGGTCTCGGCCGGGATGCGCGACGACGTCCTGCGCACCTACCCGGCCGTCGACCCGGCGCGCGTGCACGTCATCCACAACGGCATCGACGTCGACGAGTACGCCCCGGACCCGTCGACGGACGTGCTCGAGAAGTACGGCGTCGATCCCACGAAGCCGTACGTGCTGTTCGTCGGCCGGATCACGCGGCAGAAGGGCGTGCCCTACCTCCTGGAAGCCGCGCGCCAGTTCGCCGACGGTGCGCAGCTCGTCCTCGTGGCCGGCTCCCCGGACACGCCGGAGATCGCGGCGGAGGTCGCCGACCTCGTCGCAGGCCTGCAGCAGCAGCGCGAGCGCGTGTTCTGGCTCAAGCACATGCTCCCGAAGGTGGAGTTGATCCAGCTGATCGGGCACGCCGCCGTCTTCGTGTGCCCGTCGATCTACGAGCCCCTGGGCATCGTCAATCTCGAGGCCATGGCGTGCGAGACGCCGGTCGTCGCCACCAACACCGGCGGCATCCCGGAGGTCGTCGTCGACGGCGAAACCGGCCTGCTCGTCCCCTTCGAACAAGGGGCGGACGGCCTGCCCGTCAGCCGTCAGCAGTTCGTGAACGACATCGCCGCCCGGGTGAACACGGTCCTGGCGGACCCGGTGCGTGGCGCTGAGATGGGTGTCCGCGGCCGGGAACGGGTCACGACGCGGTTCAGCTGGACCCGGATCGCCGAGGAGACGCGCGACCTGTACGCGAGCCTGCTCCCCGGCTGAGAGCCGCCGCCGACCGCGCGCGGCGATCTCGGCGTAGTCATTGCGGCCCATTGCGGGTCATTCGACCGGATGACCTCCCTGAGAGCGCGCACAGCCGAAGCTGATTCGTTACCTGGTCGTGATTGACCTGAGCACGCTCTCACCACAAACTGACGCCGGAACCGATGCCGGTCTCCAGCCGGAAAGTTCTGACGCAACGGAGTTCAGGTGTTCCCAGCAATCGCTCTCTCGTGCCTGCGGGCCCGAGCGCGATCGTTGTCGCGCCCGTCTCACGCCAAGGGCGAACTCGACGAACTCACCGCCGTTCATGCGCGGTGCGTCAGCGAGGTCCGGAGTCATGTCCCCGCGATTGGCTCACCTGCCGGTCGCGGCGCTCCGTCGTCTGATCCGCGCGGTTGAGTTCGGAGGGCTCGCGCGGGCTCTCATCGTCACATCTCGCCCCGAAGCACTGAGTTCGTCTGCAAGTGAACACATCGAGTCTCGCCGCTCACGCGGCCGGATGCACCAGACACGTTCTGTATGGATGAGACCCACTCAAGGAGAATGCATGCGTATCAATCGCGCCGTAGCCGCGTCCGTGGCTAGTGTGATGGCACTCGGTCTCGCCGCGTGCTCGAGCTCGTCGTCGAGCTCGGGTTCGCCCTCGTCGACGCCAACGACGTCCACGTCCTCCACCGGCACGACGTCCACGACCCCGTCGCCCGCCGCCGGCGCTTCCGGCGTCCTCAAGGTCGGTATGCCGAACCAGCAGCAGACGGAGAACTTCAACCCGTTCCTGGGTTCCTCGGCCGGCGCCTCGCTCGGTTTCCGCGCGATGATCTACGAGCCCCTCATGATGTCGAACCCGATCGCACCGGCCGACAAGCCGAAGCCGTGGCTCGCCACGGACGCGACCTGGTCCGCTGACTACAAGTCGGTCGTGTTCACCATTCGCGACGGTGTCAAGTGGTCGGACGGTCAGGACATGACGGCGGCCGACGTGGTGTACACGTTCGGCATCCTCAAGTCCACGCCCGGCATCAACACGAACAGCCTCCCGTTCGACACCATCACGGCCGCCGGCAACAAGGTCACCGTGACGTTCACGGCGCCGCAGTTCGTCAACCAGACGAAGGTCATCACGACGGTCATCGTTCCTGAGCACCAGTGGAAGGTCGAAGCGACCGCAGGCGCCGACAAGTACGAGGACAAGAAGCCGATCGGCACCGGCCCCTACACGCTGACCTCGTTCACGCCGCAGACGATCACCTTGGACGTCCGCACCGACGGTTACTGGCAGCCGCTTCCGCACATCGCGAAGCTCCTGTACACGTCGTACTCGGACAACAACGCCCTGACGACCGCCCTCGCCAACGGCGAATGCGACTGGGCCTTCGCCTTCATCGCGACGATCGACAAGGTCTACACGAGCAAGGACCCGGCGAACAACAAGATCTTCTTCCCGCCGAACCTCGGCGCGCACGGCCTCTGGCTCAACACGACCAAGGCGCCGTTCAACGACAAGATCCTGCGCCAGGCCATGAACATGGTCATCAACCGCGACCAGATCTTCAAGATCGGTGAGTCCGGCTACTTCTACCCGGCCGTCACCAACATCACGGGTATCCCGACGCCCGCGGGTGAGCCGTTCATCGCGGACGAGTTCAAGGGCCAGAACGTCACCGTGGACGTCGCCGGCGCCACGAAGCTCCTCACGGACGCGGGCTACACCCTCGCCGGTGGCGTCCTCAAGGACAAGAGCGGCACGCCGGTCACGATCACGCTGACCGACCCCGCCGGCTGGTCCGACTACCAGACCGACCTCGAGATCATCAAGGCCGGCCTCAAGACGATCGGTATCGCCGCAACGATCAACAAGGCGAACCAGGACGCTTGGTTCAAGGCCATCGACACCGGTGACTTCCAGGGTGCGATGCACTGGACGAACGGTGGCGCGACGCCGTACGACATGTACGAGAACATCATGAACAAGGCCGCCATGAAGCCGCTCGGTAAGACCGGCAGCGCCGGCAACTACGGTCGCTTCGACAGCCCGGAGGCCACGGCCGCCATCGCCGCGTACGCCAACGCGTCCGACGAGACGACCCGCACGGCAGCACTCGCGACGATCGAGAAGGTCTTCGTCGACCAGATGCCGGTCCTCATCACCTCAGCGTCGAACGTCGGCGCCGAGTACAGCACGAAGCACTGGGTCGGATGGCCGGACGCGACCAACCCCTGGACCGCCCCGCAGCCGACGCAGCAGAACGCAGAAGAAATCGTTCTGAAGCTCACGCCTGCTTCGTAGTCCGACGTTGTCGACACGCTCCCCCGAACGGCGCAAGCCGTTCGGGGGAGCGTGCGGCATGGTGAGTAAGCACAGCAGTTCCAGATTGAGACAGGAAGCTCTATGACCGTGAGCGCGACTCCTGCGGCGTCGACCGACGACGTTGTCCTGCAGGCGGTAAAATTGACCAAGCATTTTCCTGTACGACGAAGCGCCAGTCAGCTGTTCGGAAAGTCCCGGGCCATCCATGCCGTGGACAGCGTGGACATAGTTCTCCGCCGTGGCCGTGTCACCGCCCTGGTCGGCGAGTCCGGCTCCGGCAAGTCAACGGTCGCCAAACTTCTCAGCCAGCTCGAGCGCCGGACGTCCGGCGACATCCGGCTGCACGGTGAGTCCGTCTCGGTCCACGGGGGCCGGCCGTTCCGCCAGTACGTGCGCAAGGTGCAGATGATTTTCCAGGACCCGTTTGCCTCGCTCAACCCGACGCACACGGTCCGCTACCACCTGACCCGTTCGCTCCGGATCCACGGCAACGCCGGTAAGTCCGGCGCCGACCTGCAACGTGCTCTCGATGCACTGCTGACCCGCGTCAACCTGACGCCTCCGGAGCGCTACATCGACAAGTTCCCGCACGAGCTCTCGGGCGGCCAGCGCCAGCGCGTCGCCATTGCGCGCGCCCTGGGCGCCGACCCCGAAGCGCTGCTCGCCGACGAGCCGGTGTCCATGCTCGACGTGTCGATTCGCCTCGGCATCCTGACGCTGCTCCGCGACCTCAAGGAGCGCCTGTCGCTCGCCATCCTCTACATCACGCACGACATCGCCTCCGCGCGCTACTTCGCCGACGACACGCTCGTGATGTACGCGGGGCAGATGGTGGAGGGCGGCGACAGTGAGTCGGTCACCCAGAACCCGGCCCACCCGTACACCCGGCTGTTGATCGAAGCCGCTCCCGACCCGGACCGGATCGAAGCGGCCGAGGCCTCCGGCCTCGCCGGCGATCGCGCCGCGGGGGAGCCGCCGAGTCTGATCGATCCGCCACCTGGTTGCCGCTTCAACCCGCGTTGCCCTTACGTCATGGACATCTGCCGCGTCGAGACGCCGCAGCACTTCGTCGTCGGCGACTCGGCGGGCCACTGGGCCGCCTGCTGGTTGTTCGACGCCAGCATCCCGAAGCAGCCGGAGACTCACGCGCCGGCGGTGCAGGCATGAGGCACATCCTCCGCCGGATCGCGTTCTACCTGTTCACGGCCTGGGCTGCGATCACCGTCAACTTCTTTATCCCGCGCGCGATCCCGGGTGACCCGGTCACGACCCTCATCGCCAAGGCCCAGGGGCAGATCAGCACCCAGCAGGAGGCGTCCCTTCGGATCCTCTTCGGCCTCAACGGCGACAACCTGTTCACTCAATACCTGAACTACCTGCACACGTTGTTCATCAAGCGAGACCTGGGCCCGTCGTTCTCCTTCTTCCCGACGCCCGTGACCACCGTCATCCGCCAGAGCCTGCCGTGGACCGTCGGCCTCATCGGATTCACGACGGTCCTGAGCTTCGTCCTCGGCACCGGCATCGGTGTGTTCATCGGCTGGCGCCGGGGCGGCGTGTGGGACGCGTTGCTGCCGGTGACGACCTTCATCGCGTCGATCCCGTACTTCTTCTTCGGCCTCATCGTCATCGACCTCGCTACGGGCCCGAACAGCTTCTTCCCGTCCTCGGGCGGTTTCGCGCCGGAAGTCGTGCCCGGGTGGACATCCGGCTTCATCATCAGCGCGATCAAGCACAGCGTGCTGCCGGCGTTCACGATCCTCGTGTCGGCCGTGGCCGGCTGGATCCTCGGTATGCGCAACATGATGGTGACCGTCGCGTCCGAGGACTACATCACCGTGGCGCATGCGAAGGGGCTCTCCGACCGGCGCGTCATGTTGAGCTACGCGGCGCGCAACGCGCTGCTGCCCAGCATCTCGGGCTTCGCGCTGTCCCTCGGCTTCATCGTCGGCGGCACTTTCCTCGTCGAGATCGTGTTTTCCTATCCGGGCATCGGATTGCAGCTGTTCGCGGCCGTGGGGTCCAAGGACTATCCCTTGATGCAGGGCATCTTCCTGATCATCACGCTGTCCGTCCTGGCGGCCAATTTCCTGGCCGACCTCGTCTACCTGATGCTCGACCCGCGCACGCGCAAGGAGGGCTGACCCATGACGCTGCCAGCAGCTGATGCCGCAACGCTCACAGCCGCCGAAACCGGCCACGCCGCCACGGGCGCCCCCGTCGTCAGCAAGAAGGGCAAGCGCAAGAGGTTCAGGTTCCTGGCCAACGCCAAGTCCGCCGTCGGTCTCGGGATCGTCACGTTCTTCGTGATCCTCGGGATCGTCGGCCCGTGGCTGGCACCGCAGGACCCGTCCGAACTGAGCGCGGACCTCATCCAGGCGCCGTCACGACAACACCTCTTCGGCACGACGCACCTCGGCCAGGACATCTTCAGCCAGGTGCTCGTCGGCGCGCGGGTCGTCATGTTCGTCGGCTTCACGGCAGGGCTCGTCGCGACCGTGCTGTCCGTGCTCATCGGCGTCACGGCGGGCTACCTGGGTGGCTGGGTCGACGACGTGCTGTCGGCCCTGATGAACATTTTCCTCGTCATTCCGGCGCTCCTGCTCATCATCATCATCACGGCGACGCTGCCGAACGCCGGTGACGGCCTGGTCGCCCTGGTGATCGGTTTCACGTCGTGGGCATGGGGAGCCCGGGTGCTGCGCGCCCAGACCCTGTCCCTGCGTCGACGCGACTACGTGCAGGCTGCGCGGGCGACGGGCGAGACCAGCTGGCGGATCATCACGTTCGAGGTCCTGCCCAACCTGACGGCCATCATCGCCGCGAGTTTCGTCGGCACCGTCATCTTCGCCGTGCTGTCCGAGATCACGCTCGCCTTCATCGGTGTCGCCGGCTCCAACGGCTGGAACTGGGGCACGATCCTCTTCTGGGCCCAGAGCCAGCAGGCGCTAGCTCAGGGCGCGTGGTGGTGGTTCGTTCCCGCCGGCCTCGCGATCGCCCTGCTCGGCACCGGCCTGTCGCTGCTCAACTTCGGCATCGACGAGTTCATCAGCCCGCGTCTGCGCAGCGCCGGGCACACGAAGGTGAAGACGGTCGGAGGACGCAAGGTGCGCATGCGCGTCGGGTTCACGCCGGTCCTCGGCGCGCCGGTTGCTGCGACGACGGTTCCGAGTACGACGACAACCAAACTGAAGGATTCCGCTCCATGAAGCAGCCCGTCCTCGAGATCAAGAATCTCAACGTCGACTACGGTCTGGGCGACAACGCTGTTCATGCGGTTCGTGAAGTACACCTCACGCTGCACAAGGGCGAAGTGCTCGGTCTCGCCGGCGAGAGCGGCAGCGGCAAGTCGACGCTTGCGTACGGGCTCACCCGCCTCCTCCCGCCGCCGGGCATCGTCGCCGGCGGCCAGGTGCTCTACCACGCGCCGTCCGGTGACGTGGTCGACGTGCTGCGGCTGAGCGACTCCGAGCTGCGGGCGTTCCGGTGGTCCGAGGTCTCGATCGTGTTCCAGGGAGCGATGAACTCGCTCAATCCGGTGCACAAGGTCTCGACCCAGTTGATGGATGTCATCAAGGCACACGAGCCGGGTCTCAGCCGAGATGCGCGCCTGGCGCGCGCACGTGAGTTGCTCAAGCTGGTCGGCATCTCCGCGGACCGCCTCGACAGTTACCCTCACCAACTCTCGGGCGGCATGCGCCAGCGCGTCATGATCGGGATGGCGCTGGCCCTCGAGCCGCAGGTCGTCATCATGGACGAGCCGACGACCGCCCTCGACGTCGTCATGCAGCGCCAGATCCTGCGCCAGCTCGTCGATCTTCGTGAGCGGCTCGGCTTCTCCGTCATCTTCATCACGCACGACTTGTCGCTGCTCGTGGAGTTCTCCGACCGCATCGCGATCATGTACGGCGGCCGCATCGTCGAGGAAGCGGAGGCGCACGAGATCTACCGCAACCCTCTTCATCCGTACAGCGAAGGATTGTTGCGCTCGTTCCCGGCCCTGCGTGGGCCCAAGCGGGAGGTCAAGGGCATCGCGGGTTCGCCGCCCGACCTGCGCTCGATGCCCTCCGGCTGCTCCTTCCACCCCCGTTGCCCGCGCGCGTTCGAGCCCTGCCCGGACGTCCTGCCCATCCTCGGCCCGCCGGACGGTTACACACTCGACACCCGTACCGTCGCTTGCCACTTGCATCCCGCCACCATCGCGGTCGGAGCAAAAGAGCCAGTCGGCTAACGGTTTTTCCGCGTGCGGGAAGGCCGCCGCACCGTCACTGCTCCGTTCGGCGGCGCCGACCATGGCCCGTCACCAGAGAGATGGACGTCGGCACCTGCCGTCGTCACATCCGGTTCCGCAACAAGAATTCGAAGGGACACCTTCCGTGGAGAGTCCAAGCCCGTTCGCCACCGACTTCGTCTGGGGCGTCGCCACCGCGTCGTACCAGATTGAGGGTGCGTACGACGAAGACGGACGCTCGATGTCCATCTGGGACACGTTCTCGCGTGTCCCCGGGGCCATCGACAACGGCGACACGGGCGACGTGGCGTGCGACCACTACCACCGCTGGCGCCAGGACTTCGACCTGCTGGACGAGCTCGGGGTCAACGCCTACCGCTTCTCGATCGCTTGGCCTCGGGTCATCCCCGGCGGCACCGGCGCGGTCAACTCCAAGGGCCTCGACTTCTACAGCGCGCTCGTGGACGACCTGCTGGAGCGGGGCGTCACGCCCTTCGTGACCCTGTACCACTGGGACCTGCCGCAGGCGATGCAGGACCGCGGCGGCTGGCCCTCGCGTGACACGGCGTATGCGTACGCGGACTACGCCGCCGTCGTCGTCAAGGCGCTCGGCGACCGCGTCACCAACTGGACGACGTTCAACGAGCCGCTGTGCTCGGCGTGGCTCGGCCACCTCGAGGGCAGCATGGCCCCGGGCATCAAGGACATCAAGGCCGCCGTTCCGGCCGGATTCCACCTGCACTTGGCGCACGGCCTCGGAATGCAGGTGATCCGTGCGGAGGCCACGTTGCCCCCGCACGCCGGCATCGTCGTCAACCTGAGCCCCACCGCTGCGGCGACCGACCGTCCGGAAGACATCGCCGCAGCGGTGCGGGCCGACGGCCACACGAACCGCTGGTGGCTCGACCCGCTCTTCGGTCGCGGCTACCCGCAGGACATGGTCGAGTGCTACGGCGTCGAACCGCCCGTGCAGGGCAACGACCTCGAGACCATCGCGCAGCCCCTCGACTACCTCGGCGTCAACTACTACTTCCGCGAGGTCGTCGTGGACGACCCCGCCAAGGGCGGGCCGCGGGTCAGCGGTGTCCGGGTGCCCGGCGCCGTCGAGACGCACATGGGATGGGAGGTCTACGCCAAGGGGTTGGAGGACATCCTCGTCCGGGTCGCCGAGGACTATCAGCCCGCCGAGATCTACATCACCGAGAACGGGTCCGCCTTCCCGGACGTCGTCGAGGCCGACGGCAGCATCAACGATGTGGGGCGCGTCAACTACCTCGTCGACCACGTCGAGGCCGTCGCGGCGGCAACCCGACGCGGCGCCCCCATCAAGGGTTACTTCGCGTGGTCGCTGCTCGACAACTTCGAGTGGGCGTACGGGTACGACAAGCGCTTCGGCATCGTGCGCGTCGACTACCGGACGCAGGAACGCACGATCAAGGCGAGCGGCCGCAAGTACGCCGAGATCATCGCCGACCATCAGGCGGCGGCGAAGGCGTAGCAGCGAGGTGCGGTTCTTGCCGGTGGGGTCGTGACGCGCGTTGCGCATTGATGGGGTTTGGACGATGACGTCTGCACGTAATGATCGGTTCGATGGGTTCGTCCATGTCGCCGGCGGCCAGTTGCTGGACGGGCGCGGCTCACCGCTCGTGCTGCGCGGGGTCGGGCTGGGAAACTGGCTGCTCCGCGAGGGCTACATGTGGAAGTTCGAGCCCGGCGGCCCGCTGTCGTCGCGGCAGATCGAGGCGTTCGTCGCCGACCTGGTGGGGGAGCGGGCCGGCGCGGAGTTCTGGCGCGCCTTTCACGACCGCTTCATCACCGAGGCCGACATCGAACGCATC
Source organism: Frankiaceae bacterium (assembly GCA_030840665.1). GTDB lineage: Bacteria > Actinomycetota > Actinomycetes > JAVEEB01 > JAVEEB01 > JAVEEB01. Next base: position 17,234 of record JAVEEB010000328.1, read on the forward strand.
GCTGCCGAGGGCTTCGACCACGTGCGGTTGCCGATCAACGCGCGTGTCGTGCAGTCCGACGACGGTGAGCTCCTCGAGGACGGCTTCCGTCTCATCGACAACACCATCGCGTGGTGCCGCGCGCACGGGCTGTGGGTCGTCCTCGATCTGCACGGCGCGCCCGGGGGTCAGACCGGCACCAACATCGACGACTCACCCAACGGGATCCCCGAGCTCTACACGAGTCCGGCGTACACGAAACTCACTGTCGACCTCTGGCGCGCGATCGCCGAGCGGTACGCCGACGAGACTGTCGTCGCTGCGTACGACCTGCTCAACGAGCCGATTCCGAACGAATACCAGCACCTGTATCCCAACGAACTTGTCGCCCTGTACAAGGAGATGACGGCGGCGATCCGCGAGGTCGACAAGGTGCACACGATCATGTACGAGGGGTCGCACTGGTCGACGAACTGGGACATCTTCACGGAGGTGTGGGATCCCAACTCGATCCTGCAATGCCACAAGTACTGGAGCCCGCCGGATCGGCCGAGTGTCCAGAGGTACGTCGACCGCGGTCGCGAACTCGGCCTGCCCGTCTACATGGGCGAGACCGGCGAGAACAACCTGGAATGGTTGCAAGCGGCGTTCCAGCTCTACGACGACTGCGGGATGTCGTGGAACTTCTGGCCCTGGAAGAAGATCGAGACGCTCACGTCGCCGTGCTCCATCGACGCGCCCGCCGGTTGGGATCGCATCGTCGCGTACGGGCAGGGCATCGGGCCGAAGCCGGCCGTCGAGGAATCGACCGCGATCCTGAACGAGTTGCTCGCCTCGTTCGCGCCGGACGCCTGCACGTACCGGAGGGACGTCGTCAATGCGATGTTTCGCCGCGCGCCGCTGCGACTGGCCCCGTGGGCGTTCAGTTTTCGCGGTCGGGGAGCGTCCTACGACACGTCGCGCGCAAAGCCCCTCGCCGGCTTCCGCTGCGACGACGAGGTGACGCTCGCGTGCGCGACCCTCGATGACGCGCTCGCGCCCGACTTCTCCCACAACGGCGGCGCGCCGCGCACGCCGGAGAACGCCATCGTGGTCTGGCTCGCCGAGGGTGACTGGGTCGCCTACGACATCGACGTTCCCGTCGCGGGGGAGCTGCGGGTCGTGGTCGGGCTGGACAGCGCCGTCAGCTTCGGCGATGCCGGCGGCACCGTCGGGGTCAGCATGGGCAGCGAGACGTGCTCATTGACGCCGGCCGCCGACGGGACCGCGAGCGGCACGCTGACCGTGGCCGACGCCGGGGTCCAGATCCTGCGGGTGACGGCGGTCGGCGGCCCGATCATCCTGCACTGGCTGGATTTTTCGCCCATCTAGCTGCCCGGCGGGGCCATCAGGCGGAGCGCAGGACCTTGCCCGTCGCCGTGTCGGCGGTGGCGGCCAGTGCGTCGAGCACCACCGCGGCATCCGTGTCGGACCAGGAATGCACGTTGCCCTGGAAGGCGAGGGTCCAGTGCTCGCGTGGCCACTTCTGGCAGTACTCGACCTGGTCGATGAGCGAGATCGCGGGAATCCAGTCCGCCTCGTCCGTCAGGACGATCCTGGGCGCGATCTCGAATCGCCACGGGTAATCCTCGCCGGGCTTCGACGTCCAGATCAGCTCGTGGTCCTCCCACGATTCGGACTGGATGGTCACGGCGCCGGCGAAAGCTTTCACGCCGGTGACGTAGTAGAGGGCGGTGTCGCCCGGTCGAAACGCCTCGGCCTTGCGGCGCTGACGCGACTTGACGCCCTGGACCGTGAAGCCACGCTCGGCGGTGCGGCCGAAGTTGTCGTAACCGGTGACGATCACCCACGAACTCATGAGCCGGCCTGCCCGTCGCGTCCACCGGCAACTCGCGCGCCGGCAACGCGCGCAGCCCCGATGCGCACGGCCGCGAGGAGCCCGTCGCCGATGGGCAACGCCACGGGCAGGAGGTCCTCCGCGGCGTGCAGGCGCTTGGCGAGGTCGCGCAGGGCCACGGTGTGCGGGTCGCGGCGGGAGCTGTCCCCGATGTGTCCACCACCGAGCGCGTCATGGAAAACGACGACCCCACGCGGGCGCAGCATCCGCACGGCTTCGTCGAGAAGGTCGCCGTACTCCGACGTCGCCACGTCGATGAGGACGAGGTCGTACGACGCATCCGCGAGCCTGCTCATCACGTCGAGCGCGCCGCCATTGATCAGCCGGACGCGATTGGCGGCGAAGCCGGCCTCGTTCAGGGAGGTGCGGGCGAGGCGCTGGTGCTCGGCCTCGGTGTCGATGGACGTGAGGACGCCCGTTGCGGGCATCCCGCGCAGGAGCCAGCAGGCCGACACGCCGGCGCCCGTCCCGATCTCGACGACCGCGGAGGCATCCAAGGTGGCCGTGAGGAAGGCGAGTGCGGCGCCTACCGCGGGGCTGATCGCCCCGACGCCGCTGTCACGGGCGCGGTCACGTGCCGACACGGCCGCGGGCGCCTCCGGCAGGAAGGTCTCCGCGTAGTCCCAGCTCGCGCGCAGATCATGCTCGGTGATGGCGTCCTCCTCGAGGTCGGGGCTGACGTGCGCGCCCCTGCGTGCAGCCTAGCGAG
>JAVEEB010000385.1 GCA_030840665.1 Frankiaceae bacterium
CTCCGCGAGCTGGGAGTGCTGATCGCCCTCGACGACTTCGGCACCGGCTACAGCTCGCTCGCTGCCATCAGCCGGCTGCCCGTCGACATCGTCAAGATCGACCAATCCTTCACGGCCCGCCTCGGCCAGCGGGACGGCGATGCCCTCGCCACGACGGTCGTCACGCTCGCCGACGAACTCGGCCTTGTCGTCATCGCCGAGGGGATCGAAACGGCATCCCAAGCCCGGGCGCTGGCGGACCTCGGCTGCCCGTTCGGCCAGGGATTCCTGTTCGGCCGCGCGGTGCCCGGGGCCGACGTCGACCTCGGCGCGAACGGTGGCTGGGCACGTGAACTCGGCACATTGTCGTCAGGGGGCGTCGGCGACCGGCGCGTCCTCCGGTCGCATTCCGCGCGGCACCTCGCCTGATCACGCGGGCCGCCGCTCGCTCGGGGGCGGGCAGGACGGCGTACAGAGGTCCTGGTCTAGGCTCGCGAGGGAGGCCCGTCCGGCCTTCCCACCTACGTAAAAGCACAACGAGGAGATCCCTGTGGCATCGATCGAGGGCGTCGGCGCCCGCGAGATTCTGGACTCGCGCGGCAACCCCACCGTCGAAGTGGAGGTCCTGCTGGAAGACGGCACCGTCGGTCGAGCAGCGGTTCCCTCCGGGGCCTCAACGGGTGCGTTCGAGGCCGTTGAGCTGCGCGACGGTGACGCGCGCTACGGCGGCAAGGGCGTGCAGAACGCCGTCAACGCCGTCATCGACGAGATCGGCCCGGAGCTCGTCGGGTACGACGCCACGGAGCAGCGCCTCATCGACCAGGTGCTCATCGAGCTCGACGGCACGCCCGACAAGGGCCGCCTCGGCGCGAACGCCATCCTCGGCGTCTCGCTCGCGATCGCCCGCGCGGCGGCCGAATCTGCCGACATCCCGCTGTTCCGTTACGTCGGCGGCGCCAACGCGCACGTCCTGCCCGTCCCGATGATGAACATCGTCAACGGTGGCGCCCACGCCGACAGCAACGTCGACGTGCAGGAGTTCATGATTGCGCCGATCGGTGCGCCGACCTTCGCGGAGGCGCTGCGCTGGGGCGCCGAGACGTACCACTCGCTCAAGGCAGTGCTGAAGGGCCGCGGGCTGTCGACCGGCCTCGGGGACGAGGGTGGCTTCGCGCCGTCGCTGCCGTCCAACCGCGACGCGCTCGACCTCATCATCGAGGCCATCACCAAGGCGGGCTTCACGCCGGGCACCGACATCGCGCTCGCCATGGACGTCGCGGCGACCGAGTTCTACAAGGACGGTTCGTACAAGTTCGAGGGCGGGTCGAAGTCCGCTCAGGAAATGAGCGACTACTACGCGGACCTCGTCTCCTCGTACCCCCTCGTCTCCATCGAGGACCCGCTGGACGAGGACGACTGGGAGGGCTGGGCCGCGCTCACCTCCGCGATCGGCTCGAAGGTGCAGATCGTCGGCGACGACCTGTTCGTCACCAACCCGCAGCGCCTGTCCAAGGGCATCGGGCTCGGCACGGCGAACGCCCTCCTGGTGAAGGTCAACCAGATCGGCACGCTCACCGAGACCCTCGACGCTGTCGACCTCGCGCACCGCAGTGGCTTCAAGACGATGATGTCGCACCGCTCGGGCGAGACCGAGGACACGACGATCGCCGACCTCGCCGTCGCGTGCAACTGCGGCCAGATCAAGACCGGCGCACCGGCCCGTTCGGACCGCGTCGCCAAGTACAACCAGCTCCTGCGCATCGAGGAAGAGCTCGACGACGCCGGCCGTTACGCCGGGGCGCTCGCGTTCCCGCGCTTCGCCGCGAGGTAGTTCTTTCCTCTTGTACGACGAGAGCGGCGTCGGTCCCCAGGGGCCGGCGCCGCTTCTCGCTGTCGGGCCCACTGCGCCTGTCGCACGGCCGCTGGGGCCGCGTCGCCGTGGCGATCGGGCGATGTCCCCGGCCGCGGTGGGTGGCCCAGGTACCCTCGCATCCGTGACGACTGCCCCGCCCCGCCCGGGCAAGCGCGCGTTCACAGGCCGCGCCGCGATCCTGGCCGTGGTGCTGCTCGGGCTGCTGCTGACCGTCGCGTACCCGGTGCAGGAGTATCTGCGTCAGCGCGCCGACCTCGCCGCCCTCCACGCGCAACGCGACTCGGTGCTCGCCGACGTGCAGTCCCTCCAGAGCGAATCGGCGCGTTGGGACGACCCCGCCTTCGTCAAGCAACAGGCCAAGGAACGGCTGTACTTCGTGGCCCCCGGCGAGAAGACATTCGTCATCATCGGAGCGCCGGAACAGGCCGTCCCCGCCTCGCAGCCCCGCGCGGCGGCGGTGCCGACCCCCGGCACCTGGTACGAGCGCGTGTGGTCGACCGTGAACGCCGCGAGCCAGGCCAACTCCGCCGCGCCAGCGCCGACCCCGGCCATCCCCAGCGGCACCGCGCGGACCAGCAACCCGGCCAGTTCGGTCCGCGCGACGACGGGCACCGGCAAGTGATGGACCCTGTGGACCGCGCGGCCGTTGCCGCGCAGCTCGGCCGTGAGCCGCGGGCGATGCGCGCCGTCGCTCATCGCTGCCCGTGCGGCAACCCCGACGTCGTCGAGACGTCGCCCTTCCTCGAGGACGGGTCACCCTTCCCGACGTTGTACTACCTGACGTGCCCGAAGGCGTCCTCGCTCATCGGCACCCTCGAGGCGAGCGGCCTCATGCGCGACATGACCGACCGACTGACCACGGACCCCGCCGCCGCCGCGCTCTACCAGCAGGCGCACGAGTCGTACCTCGCACGACGCGACGAGCTCGGCGTCCTGCCCAAACGCGTCACGGCCGGCGGCATGCCGCACCGCGTGAAATGCCTGCATGCGCTCGTCGGTCACGAGCTCGCCGACCCCGGGAGCAACCCGTTCGGCGCCGAGGCCCTGGAGCTGCTGTCGGACTGGTGGGCCGACGGTCCGTGCGTACCCAGGGGCACGGCGTGACACGAGGCCCCGCGTGACGCGGGTCGCTGCCATCGACTGCGGCACCAACTCCATCCGGTTGCTCCTCGCTGACATCGAGGGGGACACCCTCATCGACCACGTCCGGCGCATGGAGGTCGTGCGGCTCGGCCAGGGCGTCGACAAGACCGGCCGGATGTCGCAGGAGGCCCTTGCGCGTACGTTCACCGCCGTCGAGGGTTACGCACGAGAGATCGCCCGGTACGACGCACATCGGGTGCGCTTCGTCGCCACCAGCGCGAGCCGTGACGCGGCGAACGCGGCGGAGTTCACCGACGGTGTCCGCGCGCGGCTCGGCATCGACCCGGAAGTTGTGCCAGGCAACGAGGAAGCGGCCCTGTCGTTCGCGGGCGCGACCCGTGAGTTGCACGGCGCGGGCGGCGTCGCCGGGCCGTACCTCGTCATCGACATCGGTGGCGGGTCGACCGAGTTCGTCCTGGGCGACACAGCAGTCCAGGCTGCCGTGTCGGTGGACGTCGGCTGCGTGCGGCTGACGGAGCGCCACCTCGTGAGCGACCCGCCCACGGCCGCAGAAATCGCAGCCACCATTGACGATATCGACGCGGCGATCGACCTGGCGGCGGCAACCGTCCCCATGAACGGCCCGTGCACATTGGTGGGTCTTGCCGGATCGGTGACCACGGTGGCGGCGATGGCGTTGGGACTGTCGGCGTACGACCCCGTTGCCATCCACCGCTCGCGCATCCGCGCCGCCGACGTCCACGCCATCACGGGCGCCCTCGTCGCGATGACCCGGGCGGACCGGGCGGCGATCGGCGTGATGCACCCCGGCCGCGTCGACGTGATCGGCGCCGGCGCGCTCATCCTCGATCGCATCATGCGCCGCGTCGGTGCCGGCGAGGTGCTCGTGAGTGAGCACGACATTCTCGACGGCATCGCCTGGTCGATCGCCGGCTAGTTCACCGTTGTACGACGAGCTAGCTGAGGTAGACCGAGCCGTTCACGACGGTCACGGACACCCTGGCCAGCGGTGTGATGGCGCTGGCGGCCGAGCCGTTCGGCCCGTTGATGACGCTGCCGTCCGGCGACCGGAAAGCCGAGCCGTGACAGGGACATTGCAGCGTCGACGAGGGAGCCGGGTCGACGGTGCAACCCTGGTGCGTGCAGACAGCGCTGTGTGCCACGACCGAGCCGGTGCTGGTGCGGTAGAGGGCGATGGGCTGGTTGCTGACGTGCGGGTTGTCGACGACGATCGAGCCCCGCACCGGGATGTCCGTCACGCGCGCGAGCGGCGGCTCGCCGGGCGGCGGAGTTGCCGAGGGACGCGGGGTCGGCTTGGTGGCTGTCGGCGTCGGAGTAGGCGTCGGGGTGTGCGTCGTCGGGTGCGGGGTCGGGGCGTGTGTCGCTGAAGGCGTCGGTGTCGGCGTCGGCGTTCGCGTTGGTGTCGGCGTTCGAGTTGGCGTCGGGTGCGCCGAAGGGGCGGTAGGCGACCCCGTTGGCGTCGGCGCTGGGCCTACCGTCGGGGGACCGCTGGTGGTCGCCGACGGCGGGGGCGTGTCCGTCGTACCGGAAGAAGTTGTCAGGCCTGACGCGTCTGGCGCGCGGGTGACCGACCGCGTGCACGCGGCGAGCAGCGCCGCGACCCCCGTCCACCCCAGTGCGATGAGCACCCGGCGACGGGTGGGGTCGGGGGAGGTCACGGAGCCACGGTACGACAGGCGACCTGACTCAGACCTTCTCCACGATGATCTGGCCGTTGTCGACACGCAACGACCCCTCGGTGAGGGGCGCGGTCGCGGGCCCT
>JAVEEB010000444.1 GCA_030840665.1 Frankiaceae bacterium
CCTCGTCAGCCACCCGCTCGAACAGCTCCAGCGCCCTGGCGGTGCCCTCGCAGCCGGCCAGGTTGCGCCGCCCCCACTCGTTGCACATCCCGGCGTAGGCGACGGCGGCCGCCTGCGGCGCCATCACGGCCCGCGCGGCGTTCCAGTGCTCGGCCACCAGGTCCGGCGGGAAGAACGCGAACGCCGCAGCAACCACCTCGGCCGACACGTCCCCGAGCGCCCCACCACGACCGAGGAAGTACAACGGCCGGCCACGCAGCCCCAGCGCCCGCCCCGCCTCGCGGGTCAGCGGGTCCCCCATGAAGTTGAAGCCCGCATCGCCGATCGTCTTCTTCAGCGCAGCCGCGGTGTCAGCGGGGGTCACACGGTCTCCAGCCAGTCGGAGCGGAGCTCGCCGGACGCAACGAGCACAGCGGGTCCGGACAGCAGCACGTGCCCGTCCTCCCGCCAGGTCACGGCCAGCCTGCCACCGGGCACGTCCACTGCGTAAGCGGTCCCGCGCGCGGCCGCCGTCCGCAGCACCGTCGCGACGACGGCTGCGCAGGCCCCGGTGCCGCACGACCGCGTCTCCCCGACCCCGCGCTCGTGCACCCGCATCCGGATGTGCTCGTCGCCGACGTCCTCGACGTACTCCACGTTGAGGTCCGTGCGCGCCGGCGCCAGCACGCCGAGCGCGTCGACCGACGGCACGTGCACGACCGCGTGCGGGTTGCCCATGTCGACCAGCATCGCCGGCTCCCCGTCGATGTCGACCCGCTCCCCCACGACAGCCGCACCCATGTCGACAGTGACGGGCCCGTCGTGCTCGACATCGACCTCCTTGATGCCGTCGCGCGTCGCCAGCCGCAAGTGCCCCGGCCGCGCCAGCCCGGTCTCCACCAGGTAGCGCGCGTAGACCCGCACCCCGTTGCCGCACATCTCCGCGACCGACCCGTCGGCGTTGCGGTAGTCCATGAACCACTCGGCCTGGTCGGCGTACGCCGCCCCGTCGTCGGTCATCGACGCCGGCACGACGCGCAGGATCCCGTCGGCACCGATCCCGGCACGACGGTCGCAGATCCGGCGTACGACGTCGTCAGTCAGCTTCAGCAGGCCCTCGAGGTCGGGCAGCACGACGAAGTCGTTCTCCGTCCCGTGCCCCTTGACGTACCTCAGCCCGCTCACGGGCTAAGGGTAGGCCTCAGACAGCGGACCGCCGACGGCGCGACAGCACGATGCCGCCACCGATCGCCAGCCCGAGCAGCGGGATGAGGATCGCAAGGGGCGCTTCGGGTACGACGGCGTTGGGGTCGATGGCACCGACGGCGGCGCCGTTCGGGTCGTCGGCCGGTCCGCAGACGGCCCACGTCGGACCGGTGCCGGCATCCGGCGCGACGTCGGAGATCGCCGTGAAGGCCGCCCCCGCCCCGAACACGCCCTCGCCCAGCGTCACCAGGCTGTTGACATCGGTGAAGCTCGGGGTCGCGCCGATGGCTGTCGGAACGGTCGCGCCGCCAAGACCGCCAAGGGGCGCCGTCACCTTGATGGTGCCGTGCGCACCGGTCACGACGGCACCGGTCCCGATGTTGAGGTCATCGGCGTTGCCGTCCCCGTTGGCGTCCATCCAGGCCTGCGCGGACCGGTCCCACTCGCCGTACGAGAAGGAGAAGATGCCCGTCGGGTCCGGCAGGATCGCCTGGGTCGCGTAGCTCTTCCCGGTCTTGGGGTTCGTCCAGTACACGGTGTAGTAGCCGTCGAGGTGCCCCGGCGGCGGGACGTCGCCGAGGTTGACGAACTGCAGTGTCGTCGTGAGGCTGCTGCCGTCCGATGACATCGACAGCTTCTCGATGTCGACGCCGTCGGCGCTGGCCGGCCCCTCCGGCAGGCTGGCATCACCGACCCGGTCGAGCACCAGGCCGCTGCCGCCGCAGCTGCTGAACACCGCCGGTGCCGGCGGGTAGGCCGCGACCGATGTGCCCAGTGCCTTGCCGGTCGCGGCGAGCACGTCGACGAGGCCGTGGCCCTTGTCGTACGACGACGTGGTCCCGGCCGGGCTCTGCGGGTCCGTGACATAGGCGGCCCCGCCGACGTACTTGTGGGCGGTGTCCTCGAGGAGGTACTCCACATCCGCCGGCGTCAGCCCCGGGTTGGCCTGGAAGAGGTCAGCGACGACGCCGGAGATGTACGGCGTCGCCATCGACGTCCCGCTGATCGTCTGCCAGTTGCCGTTGTCGTAGCTCGGGTTGCCGGCGCACAGTGCCAGCTGCACCCGGCACGAGGACAGGATCATGCTGCCCGGCGCTGCGACGTCGGGCCAGGACGTCGGGTTGCCGGCTTGGCCGCGGGAGCTGAACGGCGAGGTCTTGTTGTCGCGCGAGCCGACGCCGCCGTCGTCGTAGCTCGCCACCATCACGACGCCTGGTGTGGGGTCCTGCCCCGGCGGGTTGGTGCCCGCAGCGCCGACGCCGTCGTTGCCAGCGGCCCAGGCGACGACGACACCGGCGGAGACGAGCGCACGCTGGATGACAGTCGTCGCGTCGGCGGCGTTGAACGACCCGCCGCCCTGGGGGCCATAGCTGTTGTTGACGACCTTGATGGGCGGGCACGCGGTCGCGCTGACGTCGGCGCCGCACGGTGCGTTGTGGTGGTCGAGCACCCAGTTGAGCGCGGAGTCGGCACCGATGAACGCGTCACTCGCGTTGACCGACAGGACAGCGAGCTTCGCCCCCGGCGCGGCGCCGTGCAGCTTGAGCTTGGCCGGACCGGCCTCCGCGTCGTACCCCGCTGCGATGCCCGAGACATGCGTGCCGTGACCGCCGGCGGTGCCGGTGTCGCTGTCGTTCGTCGGCACCGTCTGGAAGCACTGGTCACTCGTCGCCGGGTTGGCCGGGATGCTGTTCGCGATCCCGCCGGTGATCGGCTTGTCCGGGCAGTTGTTCCGCTTGTTGACGACGACCTTGGAGGCCCCGTCCTTGGTGAAGTACGGGTGCGTCCCGTCGACACCGGTGTCGATGACGGCGACCGTGACGCCGCTGCCGTCGACGGCGTTGCCGGCGGTGTCCATCAGCGTCGCCCGCGTCTCGGTCTCGCGCGTGGTGTCGTTGTCGGTGGTACCGAAGAAGTCGATC